>JAYTHD010000583.1:0-4219 GCA_043732975.1 Verrucomicrobiota bacterium | reverse complement strand
TCCGCCGTCACGGTGGCACTGCTGAACAATCGATCACTCCAGGCGCAATTCGAGGAACTCGGATTCACCCAGGCGGATCTGGCGCAGGCTTCGCGTCCGAGAAATCCCGTCATTTCCGGGAGTTGGCGACTGCCGCTCTCCGGGGGCGGCCGCGTCAATGCCGACTACGGGCTGGCCCAGGATTTCCTGAGTCTCCTGTTGTTACCGGCGCGAAAAAAGCTGGCCGCGCAGCAATTGCAGCACACCCAGCAACGCATTTCCCAGAGTGTCCTGGAGTTCGCCGAGTCCGTGCAGATCGCGTTTTACACGCTGCAGGCGCAGCAGCAATTCGTGGAGCGATTGGCCTTGATCGTGGAAGTCGAGGAAGCGGCTGCGGATATTTCGCGGCGACAATTCGAGGCAGGGAACATCAATCAGCTGACGCACCAAAGTCAGCAGCTCGCGTTGGCGCAGGTCCGGTTGGATCGCGTCCGGGTGAATGCCGAGGTTCGGGCGCAACGGGAAAAACTCAACCGCCTGCTGGGGCTGAGCGGCGCGCAGACCGGTTGGCAGATTAACACCGAATTGACGTTGCCGTCGGCGGAGGAGATGTCGCCGGACGACGTCGAAGCCGTGGCGGTCCGGCAGCGCTTGGATCTGGCGGCGGCCCGGGGCGACGTGGAAATGGCGGCTTATGCGTTGCAGCTCAAACGGCGAACACGCCATCTGCCCGGAGTCAATGTCGGCCTGAACGCGGAGCGGGACCGGGACGGTTCGTGGGTGTTAGGGCCGACGCTGGATTTGGAGTTGCCGCTCTTTGATCAGGGCCAGCCGGAATTGGCGCGGTTGTCCGCGCATTATCGACAGGCCCGCCATCGGTTCGAGGCGCTGTCGACGAATATTCGTTCCGAGGTTCGCGAGGCCCGGGATGCCTTGCTGGCTGCCCGGGAGGTCGCGCAGTCCCACCAGACCGAACTGCTCCCGCAATACCGCCAGCAGTTGGCGGAGACGCTCCTGCATTACAATGCCATGCAAATCGGCAACCATGAATTGCTCCTGGCCAAGCAGCGGGAGCAACAGGCAGAGCAGGCCGCCATCGAAGCGCTGCGGGATTATTGGATCGCCCGCTCCCGCTTCCACGCAGCCTTGGGCGGCAATTTGTCGCCGGCCGCCCCATCGGCGGTCCTTCCTCCTCAGGCTCCCGCCAAGGCCCCGACCGAACATCGCCACGAAACTCACTGATTGCCCATTTCCATGAACTCATCGAACTTGAATCGCCGGAATTTTTTCGCCCGCACCGGCGCGCTCGCCGGCGGGGCCACGCTGCTTGCGCGGTTGGGCCTGCCCGTGGCGGAGGTGGTGGCGGCCGACGCATCCCCCACCAGCCAGGACCCCAAAAAGCCGGCGCCCCAGCCCGTCAGTACCGGCACGACGCAGATCTTCGCCCCGGCCGGCGTGAAGCTGCCCTATAAACCGGTCGTCACGTTGAACGGCGCCACCTTGCCCTGGAAAAACGTCGAAGGGGTCAAGGTCTATCACCTCATTGCCGAGCCCGTGCTCCACGAATTCGCACCCGGGCTCGTGGCGCGCTGCTGGGGATACAATGGCCGGGTGCACGGACCCACAATCGAGGCCGTGGAAGGGGATCGGGTCCGCATCTATCTGACCAACCGACTGCCGGCGGCGACGACGGCCCACTGGCACGGCATATTGCTGCCTCATGGCATGGATGGCGTCGGCGGGGTGAGTCAGAAGGCGATCCAACCCGGGGAGACCTACCAATATGAATTCACCCTAAGACAGCACGGGACCTTCATGTATCATTCGCATCATGATGAAATGACCCAGATGCAACTGGGCATGATGGGACTCTTGATCGTTCACCCGAAAAATCCCCGGAATCCGCCGCCGGATCGTGACTACGCAATCCTCCTGAGTGAGTGGAAGATTGAAGTGGGTGCCCAGCGTCCGGATCCGAATGAGATGACGGATTTCAATGTCTTCACCATGAACGGCCGATGTTTTCCCGGCACCCAATCGCTGGTGGCCAGACTGGGGGAGCGGGTGCGGCTCCGCATTGGGAACCTCAGCACGATGAGTCATCATTCGATCCACATGCATGGTTTCAATTTCAAAATCGTGGCGACCGACGGCGGGGAGATCCCCGAAGCGGGTCAGTGGCCGGAGACCACCGTGCATACGCCGACGGGCACCACCCGGATGATCGAATGGGTGGCCGACGCCCCCGGGGATTGGGTCATGCATTGTCATATGCTGCATCACGTCATGACCCAGATGGGGCACAAGTTTGGCAATGTCGTGGGCATCGATGCCGCCGGATTGAGCAGGAAAATTGGCAAGCTGATTCCCGGTTACATGGCCATGGGGCAGGAGGGCATGGGGGAGATGGGCGAGATGGGGATGAAGGTGCCGGCCAATTCGCTGCCCATGGTGGGCGCGCCCGGACAACACGACTACATCACCATGGGCGGCATGTTCACGCTGATCAAAGTGCGCGAAGAATTGCCGTCCGATGGTTCCGACCCGGGTTGGTATGTGGCACCGCCGGGCACCCAGGCGATCGTCGCACCCGAGGAGAACTTGAAGCGTGACGGCATTGAGCTGCCGTCGGATTTGCCCGCGGCCGGCGTCCGTTCACGACCGACAACGGATGCCGTGTGCGGGGTTTTGCCGAAAAGCGCGTCAGGCCGGGACAGCGTGCTGCCCGGCGGGATCAATCCAACAGCGACCGGTGTCGCGAAGGGAATCTAGCGGCTCACGGCCCAACGCGCCGCACGCGATGGTTGTCGCTGTCGCCGACGCCGAGAGTCCCGTCGGCTTCGACCCAGATGCCGTGGGGCCGGTTCAGGCGGCAGGAGCGCGCGTCGCCCTCCGGACCGTCGCCGGCCACGCCCGTGCCGACGACGAGTTCCAGGAATCCCGTCTTCGCATCGAGGCGGCGGATTGCATGGTTTTCCGTATCGGCGAGGTAGACATCGCCATTGGGCGCCACGGCGATCCCTTTGGGACCGGACAAGGTCGCGAGTCGCGCCGGGCCATCATTCCCGGTGAAGCCTTTCTTGCCCGTGCCGGCGACGTGATGGATGACGCCGGCAGACAGGTCGAAACGAAACACCTGGTTGCCTTCACGAGTCGCCAACCAGAGATCGCCGCCGGGCGAAAAATCGAGCGACCGCGGACCGTTGAGCGGGGTGCCGCGGATGGGCGCGCCATCTGCGGTCGGCCCCGATTTGCCCGTGCCGGCAAAGGTCGAGATTGTGCCGGTGCGGGAGTCCACCCGGCGGACGACGTGATTGCCGATGTCGCAGATGAAGAGGTCGCCCCGGGGACCAAACTGAAGGCTGATCGGATCGCGCATTTCCGCCGCATTGGCCATGCCTCCGTCGCCCGCGTAGCCGGTCCGGCCGGTGCCCGCGAACGTGGAAATGCGCCGGGTCTTGCCGTCGATCCGGCGGATTGCCTGATTGTGCATGTCGGCCACGTACAGGTTCCCCGCGGCATCGAAACGGATTTCGTGCGGTTGATTGAAGGTCGCCGCCGTCGCCGGGCCGCCGTCCCCGGTGTAACCCGCCGCGCCCGTTCCGGCGACGGTCGTCAGAATGCCCTGGGCGTCCAGTCGGCGAATGCGGTTGCCGTCGAATTCACAGAACCAGAGCGCGCCGTCCGGCCCGCGCACCAATCCAAACGGACTGGCCAACTCCGCCTGCAACGCCGGTCCACCATCCCCGCGATTTTCCGGTCCTCCCTTGCGTCCGGTGCCCGCCACGTTGGTGCTCCGGGGCAAAGTGGTTTTTGCCCCAGTTTGGGGGCTGAGATAAGCGAGCAGGTCCGCGAGGTCCTGCGGTTGCCAGCCCTGTTCCAATTCTTCCGGCATGAGCGAACGTCCGGTGGTTTGCCAGGTGCGCAACCGGGCGCGATCCCAAGTCGTCTCCAGCCCGCCGGCCTGCCGCAGGGTGACGCTCGTGGCGCTTTCGCGGACCTTGATGCCGGCCACGGTTTCACCGTCCACGGTTTCCGCCGTCCAGGCGGCAAAGTTCGGGGCGACCTCCCGATTCGGATCGAGAATCGCGACGAGTAGTTTCTCCGGTCCGTTGGCGACGATCGACGCCAGATCCGGCCCGAGGGCGATGCCTTGTCCGTGGAAGGCGTGACAGGTGATGCAGCGTTCATTGAAAACCACTTCCCCGTGCGCCGGATTCCCGTTTTGACTGAGTGCCGG
>JAYTHD010000582.1:0-4081 GCA_043732975.1 Verrucomicrobiota bacterium | reverse complement strand
ATGGCGAGAAAAACGAGGCGTTCCCGGAAGGGATTATAAGTCCCGTGCACCTCTCCCTTGGGAATCAGTACCAGCTCGCCAGGACCCAGGATCCGAAATTCTTTGCCGCACCATTGTTCCGCCCGACCCGAGATCACATAGATGATTTCTTCGCGCGTCGGATGAGTGTGGAAGGGATGACAATGGCCCGCCTCCATGTTGGCGCGCACCAGGAGCAACTCCTGGTTGGGGACGACATCGCCGCGACACAGCCACTCCTCGAGGGTCCAGGGCGACTTGAAATCGACCTTCTCGGCCGCGGTGACAAAACGGCGGGCCGCAATCTGGGCAGGTGCGCTCATGGGTGGAATCTGACCGGACGATTCGTGGCAGGAAACAGAAATCGAGCCCCCGGCGCAGGCTCTCCCACCTTCGCCGTCCCTGTAGAGTAGGGCATCGGCTGAAAAGACCGGTTCACGAAAATTCGGGAGAGTGGCCGTCACGGTTTGAATTCAGACACCGCTGGAGTTCGGAATCACTCTGTGAAATAGCAAACGACTGCGGGTGCTCACCATCGCCCCGCTGCACGCGAAGCGACATTTGCGCGACGCCGCCGGGAACCCAAAAAGGCACGGGCTTTTCGCCCCCCGTGCCGTGAGACCGGGCGGGCTACGGTTTGGCGGGCATCGACGGCGGGTTCAGACTGACGATGTAGGCGGTCAAGTCGCGCAACGCATCGTCACTCTTGTCCAGTTGGCGGCGCATCGCCTTCTCATGGGGATTGTTCGCCTGCATGCCCCGCCAGCCCATCCGAAAATCACGCAATTGGTTGAACAGGTACCAGTCCAACTGGGCCGTCAGCCGGGGGGCACCCCGCCGACTGCTGCCTTCGGCATGCTTTCCGTGGCACGCGACGCAATCGGCGTACAGGAGGCGCCCCTTCGCCGGGTTCCCCGGGGGCGCCACCGACGGCACCGGCGCCGGCTGCAGCGTCAGGATGTGGGCCACCAGTTTCCGGGTGTCGGCCGGCTTGGTGAGGTCGACCACCGGATGCATGTGCTGGGTCCGGTCCGGCGGAGGAAGAAATCCCTTGGATTGCGATTCATCGAGACCCCGCTGCCGAAGACGGAACTCGTCCAATTGCCGTGACAGATACCAGGGCTCGCGTCCCGCCAACCGAGGCGCCAGGGTCGCCTCATTGCCCTCCCCTTTCTCCCCGTGACACGGGACGCACGAGGCATAGAGCGCCGCGCCTGAGCCGGTCTTGGCATCGGCCGCAGACGTGGTGACGGGCATCAGGGCGACGGAAACGAAAACGGCCAGTAGGCCGGCCCTTGGCCGCTGGATAGCGGGAATCATGGAGCAAAGTATAGGTCGGAGATCGGGATCAACAAAAAACTTAACCCACCTCCCTTGGCCTCGCCGCGACAACCTGCGGAGGGGCCAGGACGGATTTCACGCAACGCCGCAAAATCCGGCAAGATGAGAGGAAAATGCTTTCGTTTTTTGTCAGAGAATTAAAAGATACGGGGTGGCGATGGGCAAAGTTGTGGCTAACTTGGGAGGTGGCCTTGGAATTCAGGATCTACAGCGTATGAACCTCATGAAATGTTTAGCGACGGGCGGCCCGCGGCCGGCGGCTTGGATGCGGGTCCAGCTTTTCTTGCTCTTCCTGCTGGTGTCGCCCGGAGTCCCGGGCTTCGCGCAGGACCGGCCCGCCATCACCAGCGTCCGGTTGGAGGCCACCTATGTGGTGGTCACGGCGCAGGTTCCGCCCGGGAGGCACAAGTTGACCCTCGAAAGCCAGTCGCGCCTGGGCAAAGGCGCCTGGGTGCCGGAAGTCGTTGCCCGGCTCGACGGCAAGGGCGGCACCTGGACCTTCCGTCTGCCGCGCACGGCGGATTTTCAAATGCTGCGGGTTCAGGCCGTGGCGGCTGAGTCCTTTCCCGCTTCGTTTTATCAGGGAACCAATGATTTCGTCGGACCGCCCACCACCGGGGGGGCTGCCGGGCCGGGGCCCGTGCTCGGTATCGGGCCACCCACCGACGATGCGAACACCACCAGCGCCGGCCGGGCGGTCGTTGAATCCGACATCTGGAAGATCCAGGGGGATACCCTCTACTTCTTCAATCAATATCGCGGCCTTCAAGTCATCGACATTTCCCAACCGGATGCGCCGAAGCTTCGGGGCGCGGTGAGCCTTCCCGGCGTGGGCGAACAGATGTATCTGATCGATCAATTCGCCGTCCTGTTGACGCGGGACTGCAACAGCACCGCGGGCCAAAGTGAAATCCTGATCGTGGACACCACCGCCGATCCGCCGCGGATTGTCCGTCGACTGCCCGTGACGGGAACCATCCAGGAAAGCCGTCTCGTGGGGACCGCACTCTACGTGGCCTCGCAGACCTACCGGACCTCCCAGGGCGGGCCTGCCGGGCAGTCCATCACCTGGGAATGGGGTTCGATGGTGTCGTCGTTCGATCTGACCGACCCGACTGCTCCAACGGCCAAGGACTCCCTTTGGTATGCCGGTTGGGGCAATGTGGTGATGGCCACTGATCGGTTCCTGTTCGTCGCCACGCAAGATCCCGCCACCTGGTCGAAATCGCGATTGCACGTACTGGACATTTCCGATCCGCACGGCGCCTTGGTGGCCCGCGGAGACGTCGCGCCGTTTGGACAGGTGGTGGACAAGTTCAAGCTGAGCCTGATGGACGACGTCCTGAGCGTGGTTTCCGAAACGTGGAACGATACCGCGCAATGGACCACCCGGCTGGAGAATTTCTCGCTGACCCAACCCCAGACGCCGACGCGCCTGGGCAGCGTGGTGATCAAGACGGGGGAACGGCTGTTTGCCACCCGTTTTGATGGCAACCGGGCTTACGTGGTAACTTATCAACGCATTGATCCGCTCTTCGTCGTCGACCTGTCGGATCCGGCGAACCCCCGCGTGGCCGGCCATGTGGAAGTCCCCGGGTGGTCGACCTATATCCATCCGCTGGGCGACCGGTTGGTGACGATCGGCCTCGACAATGCCAATGGATGGCGCGTGAGTGTCTCGCTCTTCGATGTCAAGGATCCGACGGCGCCCAAGCTCCTGAGCCGCGTGCCGGTGGGCGAGAATTATTCCTGGAGCGACGCCACATCCGATGAAAAGGCGTTTGGAATCCTGCCGGAGACCGGTCTGCTGCTGGTGCCGTATCAGGGTTATTCGGCCAACGGCTATTCGTCCCGGGTGCAATTAATTGACCTGAAAGCGGACGCGCTGGCCGCCCGGGGCACCATCGACCACACGCTGGTCCCGCGGCGGGCCACGGTGCACGGGGATCGCGTGCTGTCACTGTCCGGACGCGAGTTGCTGGCGGTGGACGCCGCCGATCGGGATCATCCCGTGGTCAAGGCGGAGCTGAAGCTGGCGTGGCGCGTCGACCGGGTCGTGCTCGCGGGTCAGCATCTTCTGGAATTCAATACGGCGAACAACTGGGACACCACCAACTCGCTGATTCGAGTCACGGCAGCGGCGGATCCGGAGCACATTCTGCAAACGACGGTGCTGGATCCGCTCCCGGTCATTGGCGCCGTGGCCAGGGACGGGCATCTCTTTGTTCTGCAGGGAAGATCCGATGGGTGGTGGGCGACGGCGGACGGAACCGACCCCGCGCCCCCGAAGGACAAGAATGCCTCGCTGACGGTATTTGAGCTTTCGGCGCTCCCGGCGCTGCAACTCTCGGCGCGGATTGACCTGACGCTGGATCCCCTGGGCTGGACGAGCAATTGGATGCCGATGTGGGTGAAGCCGGGCCTGCTGGTGTGGGCCGGTGGTGGTGGCGGCGGGTATTGGGGCTGGTTGACGCCGCAATTGTTGGTCGGCGACCTTTTCATGCGCCCGTGGTATGGCGGCCAGGGAGGTCGATTCCTCGCGTTCGATGTGACGGATCCGAAGACGCCGAAGCTGGCGTCCGACCAGAATCTGACGGCCACGGACCGCTGGTCCTTTAGTCCGGCATTCACCGCTGACGGCAAGGTTTTCCTGAGCCATGAGACGTCGGAATTTCTGGAGGGGATCGTGCCCCCCGGCTACGTGCCCGAGAAGCCAATCTTC
>JAYTHD010000581.1:0-4109 GCA_043732975.1 Verrucomicrobiota bacterium | reverse complement strand
GCCATCGTCATCAAGATCCAGAATGACCGAGGAGCGGCTGCTCAAAGTGCCTGTCACATTGGTGGTTCCCGTAATCCCGGCACAGAGGGAATTCGTGCGATCTGCCCCGGAACAATCGAGGCTGAACCACGGTTTCTCGACGCGTCGATCCCGCCGCGGCTCAACGCCCACCACAAACTCCATGTCGAAGAACCGTTTTCCGCCGTCATTCAGCAGGAGGGAGTTCACGGCATAGCGAAACGGGTATCCCATCCCGGCGGTGACAAAGACATCCTCAAAACCGTCCGCGTTCAGATCCCCCACACTCACTCCCCAGGGCCAGTAGGTCTCGACCCCCATCGCATCGGAGACCTCGGCATAGGTCCCGTCCGCCCGCCCCTGATACAACGCGTTGCCGAAAATATTGTTTGAGGAACCCTGAAGATACGCCTCCGACCACTGGGCCGAACAAAACGCCTCGCTCTTGCCCTTCTCCAACTCCCAACGAAAACCCAGGGCCTGCTCGGTCTGCCCTTGAGTCATGTCCGAATGCATGTCCGTGACCAGCAGGTCCATGAAGCCGTCCTGATTGAAATCAAAAAACTTAACCCCCATCGCGCCCCAAGGTGTCTTCGGAAACAGGGCGGCAGTCCGATCCAGAAAGCCCTTCCCCTGCTGGTTTTCATAATAGTGATCGTCCCCCTGCATGTTCGTGAAATAGAGGTCCGGATAGCCATCGTGATTCAAGTCGGTAAAGGTGGCATCACCGTTCCACCCACTTTTGCGCAGTCCCATCTGCGTGGTCACATCGGCAAAACGTAGCCCGCCAAGATTCCGGTACAAGCGGCTGGCCTCGGTGCGTCCGGGAAACAAATGACCTTGGAAGGCATCGGGCAACGCCCGGAAGAATCCGCCAGGCCCGGTCTCGTCGCTCGTGTATTTCCCCACGTTGACCACCAGGAGGTCGAGCCAGCCGTCCTGATCAAAGTCACAAAACACCACCCCTGAGGAATGCCCGGAATAATCGAGCCCCGCCGCGTGCGTCACCTCCCGAAAACGGCCATCTCCCAGGTTTTCGAAAAAATGGTTCCCATGCCGTACCGTCGTCACATAAAGGTCGGGGTCGCCGTCATTGTCGACATCGGCAAAGGCGGCACTCACGACAATTTGATCCACCAATCCCACGCCAGCACGGGCCGTTCCGTCGACAAACCGGCCATTCCCTTGATTGAGCCAGAGCTGATTCGTGCCCAACTGGGTCGTGAAGAAAAGGTCGATTCGTCCGTCGCCGTTGACATCCGCCGCCACCACGCCATTGCCGTGGTCGTAGTGCGCCGCCCGATAGGTCCGGCCGGCGTCCTCCACCATGCGATGCTGGAATTGGATGCCACTCTGCGGGAGTTGGTCGGAGAAATGGAATCCGTAAAAGGCCAGGCAGCGTTGGGCGGCGACGATCTGCTGCCGCTTTCGCTGGTCGAGCATCCGAAGCGTGGAGGCGGCATCGGCGGCCCGTCCGGTCTCCGTGACCGTCACCAAGGCCAGGAGCGCCCATCCGAACGCCTTCCGCACGTCCGCATAAGGTCGGCATGGCGCTCGGAACAGAGATCGGCTCTTCATGGCGCCAGCATCGAACCAGATTGACCAAAGGCAACAAAGGCCCGACTTCGCCCGGGAGAATCGGGGGGTCCGGGGCGGGCCCCCTCGCCAACGGGAGTCGGCCTGGCCGTAAACAGAAACACCCCGCGGCCGGGATCGGCCGCGGGGTGGTGTGCATTATCGTCGGTGGCTCAGCGCGACGTCCGATAGTACTTCCGCTGCGCCGCTGCCGCCGAGACCGTGTAGGAATTTCCCGCCGGAGCCGGCGAAACATTCTTCCAGACAGTCGGGCTGGCCAGGGCGTCGGCCTCCTGCAGAGCGCCCGTACCGGTCCAGGTAATCACGACGTTGCCGCCCTGAAGCGTTGCCGCGAGCTTGGACGGCACCACCGTGGTATCTTCTCCGCCCAACAAGTTCGCGTTATCGAAATACCCGCGCGTCACGTTGCCGGTTTCATCCACATAGGCGCCGAAGCCGAAGGACAGGCCCGCCTTGAAGGGGAAGGCCACGGAACCGCCGAAGATTCCGTCGACATACAACTTCACCGTTGATCCGTTGGCCACGACCGCGAGGTGATGACTCTTCTCGTCATCAAAGTTGCCCCCATCGAAGGCCGGAAGGTTCACACCCGCATCCGTCGGGTTGTCGTCGGGCTGGCCGTTCGCCTTGTTATAACGCCAGCCGTAATTGCGCCCGTCGTGCGCAATGTAGTCGGACAGGAACACGAAGTTTCCAGCGCCGTCCCTCACCCACACGCCGGTCCGTTCCTCGGCACCGGTCCCCGTGGTCAACACATATTCCACCAGCGTGCGATCCACTTCGAAGGTCAGCGGTTTCGTCGCGTCGGCATCGTAGGTGTTCGCCGTGAACAGCGCGATGCCAGGCCAAAGAGAGGATTCCGCGGTGACCGCGATCTTGACCACCCCGTTCACCACCGTGAGGGCGGATTCCGGCGTCGCCACTCCGGTGTCAAACGGAGTGGTGTCCAGGCGCCACTTGGTGGTGTCAAACGTACTCCCGCTGAAACCGTCGGTCAGGAGCACCTTTGGTGTGGCTACTACCTCGACACCCAATGTGCCCGCCACGCAATTGGCCGGCGTGCTGGCCAATGAGAATTCCGTGGAACCCTTGCCCACCGGAACCACGGTGAAGGTCTGGGAATTCGCGGCCCCGGCCGCGAAGGTCAGGGTGAGCTTGCCATTCACGGCGCCAGCGGGCACGGCGACGTTGGGGTTCGCGCTGGTCACCGTCACGGAAACCGGCGCGGCATCGTTCAGCAACTGAGGTATGGTGACGGTGGCGGTCTTGCCGGAACTGGCCGAAGTCATCGAGATCGAAACCGGGGCCACGGTCGTGCAAGGCACCACGTATTGAACCTTGGCATTGTCGAACACGCCGGTGACTGTGTCCGTCTCGGCGCGGGCGTAGGCACCCAGTTCAAAGACGATGCCGGAGGTGACCTCAAACGGGAAACGTCCGCCGGACACACCATCCAGGAACACCTCCACGGTGGAGCCGTCGGCCACGAGTTGGAGGTGATTGAGACCCACCGCCGTCTTATCGCTGAACACGCCCAGTGTGGTACCGCCGCCGGTGGGATTGCCCGGATTGACGTTCACCTGCCAGTTGTTCTCCCCGACATTCTGGCCCAGGAAGACGAACTTGGAACGATCCGCGGTGGTGATGTACACACCCGTCCGACCGGCCGAGCCGGCTTGATCCAGCGAGACGCGATCCACGTCGAATTGCAGGTTCAACTCTTTGGTGGCGACGAAGCTCTTGACCGTCTTCAAGCTGGCGCCGGCCCAGAACGAAGTGTCCGTCGTGCCGGCGATGACCAACGTTCCGCCCGACTGCGACACGTCATAGGTGCCGGCTCCGGTGGCCTCGAAACCCTGGGTGGATTTCTGCCACTTCGCGGTATCGATGGTGTTGCCCGTGAAGTTTTCATCCAACGCCACGCCCGGGCCCGAAATCACGGCCACTCCGAGTTTGTTGGCGCCCGGCAAATCTCCTTCCAGGGAAAACTGGGCACCGCCCAGAGCCACGCCGCGTGCGCGGAACGTCAGTGTGTTCGGACCGCCAGCCGGGAAGGTGAGATCCAGTGAGCCACCCGTGCCGCCCACGGGAGTGGCAATCGACGGATCGCTGCTGGTGACTTTCAGATGGACCGCAACCTGCGAATTCAGGCCCGCGGGAATGCGGACGGTGATTTCGGGACTGTTCGCCCCGACGCGTACCGAAGCCGCGGTTTGCAGGAACGTGGCCCCGCCCGCCGTCTCGATCTTCAGGTTGTCCCAGGTCGTGTCGGCCGTGTCGTTGTTGGCCCGTGCGTAGGCGCCAAATTCAAAGATCACGGGTGAGAACGGAAAACTGACCTCCGTACCCACGATCCCATCCAACAGGAGTTTCACCGTCTTGCCATCGGCCACCATGCTCATTCGATGCGGACCGCTGTCATCAAAAGCGGCACCGTCGAAGGCGGCGATGTTGTTTCCGCCGCCCGTCGGCACGTCTCCGTTCTGGCCAATCTT
>JAYTHD010000580.1:0-7112 GCA_043732975.1 Verrucomicrobiota bacterium | reverse complement strand
CGCAACCCCGCCCGCTCCACCAAATCTTCCGCGATCGTCAGACTCCCCTCGTAATCAACGCTGGCAGCGGTGACGGTGGCACGGTGAACTTTTGATTTCAGCAGATGAACCAACATGACTGTTTTCGTCGCCCCGGATCGCTTGACTTCACAACGACCAAGGCGCGCCGACGATAATGGCCAACCACTTTCGCGCAACCTGCGATCGAATCGGCCCCGCTCCCGGAACGTCCGGGAGCAGGATCACTCACCCCGTCCGGTCGCCAGCACCGAAAGCACCTCGCTGAGCGACCCAATCTCGCCCTGGGAGCGAGTTCGCCGCACCTCCGACTCCGGCGAACGCCGCAGCCACAAGGCGGCACTACCACTCGCCAACGCCCCCTGATAATCCTCCCGTTCGCTGTCGCCAACATGCAGCATTTCGGAAGGCGTCACACCCATCCGCGCGGCCACCGCACCAAAAAAACGCCCGTCGGGCTTGTGAAATCCGTAGTCGACCGACATCGCCACATGCTCGAATGACGACGCCAGCCCCAACCGGTCCAACAGGGGCCGCAGACGCTGATCCCAATTGGACGTCACCACCAGACGCACCCCGGCAGCCCGCAGAGCGTCCAAGGCGGGCGACACGTCCTCGTACACCCGCCAAACGTCCCGCTCCGCAAACCGTTCATAGGCCTGGTTGAACAGCGCGGGCGAAGCGGAGTCCGGTACCATTCCTCGAAAACTCCCCGCCACCACCCGCCTCCAGGCGGCCAGGGAATAATCAAACCCCGCCGTTTGCAGTTCCCGCCAGGTTGCCCGAAACTGCCGTTCGAGGACCGCGACGTTGAGTTCACCAAGGCCCAATTCCCGGGCGCAGTCCCCATAGATCTGCCCCACCGAAGGCCAGGGCTCCATCAAGGTGCCACCGGCATCCAACGAGACCACCGGCCAGCGGAGACTCATTTGGCCCGGATCCGCACAAAGCCAACATTCCCGGACGGCGTCGTCCGAAACGTGAGTTGGCCGGGGGAATTCGTGCTCAGCACCGCGGCGGAATCCCGCGTCCACGCTCCCCCCAGGACGGTGCTCTTTTCCAGGTCGAAGCTTGCAGCCGTTCCGCTGAGCACCGAAAAATCCACTTTCATTTTTCCGCTGGGACCGATCGCCGCCCCAGTGATGCGCGTCACCGCCGTGACGCTCTGGCCCACTTTGGCGACGACCACAATGCCTTCGCGAAAGGGAAAGATCCGATCCCCGATTTTGGGTCGGGCCTGAAGCACGTATTCCCCGGCCACCGCCGGCGTGAAAGGCACGGGCACGCCCGCCGCCACTTCACCGCTCCCGGCAGCCAGGAGTACCGCGATCCCCGTGTACGCCACATCGTCGAAGAAGAAGCCGATCCGGGTGTCATTTTCTGAATTGTAGAACGTGCCGCCGGAGACCACGGAATAGCGAAAACGCAGCCGAAAAGCCGTATCCACCGCCAGATTCAGCGGGACGGTTTCCGATTGATAGGCGAAGCCGGGAACGACGCCGGCGCCCAGCCCCACTTGCGACCAGATTCCCTTCCAGGTTCCCCCGCCGTCCGTGGAGATTTCCACCGCCGCCACGGACGACGCGGTGCTGAATCCAAAGCGCCAATTGAAGCTCAGGCGGGCGTTGCCTTGCGCCACCAATTCAGCGTCCTGGGTCAGTGTCTGGGGTATCGCCGTGGCATTGATCAACCGGTAACTGGCCAGCCCGGTGGCGTGCGTCGCGGTTGATCGCGGCACATAGGTTCCCGTGGTGCTGCCCGTAAAACCCTCGATGCCATTCTCCGCGCCGAGCACCGTGTTAAAGGCCAGGCGCCGCGAGGCGCGCCATTCGTAAGCCGTGACGCTGGGAAAAGCCGCCGGTTGATAGAGATTGACCGCACCGACCGCCGGGGTGGCCGAGCCATTCAATAACGGAGCGGCATAGGTTAGCGCCAGATCCGCTTTGATACTTCCGCCGTTCACCGAGACGGAACGAGTCACTGAGTTCAGTCCCGGACCCGAAAACGTCACCGCCCGGACCCCGTCCGCCACCGGCACACCGAAGCCGCCGGCGCGGGTTGTCGTGCCAAAAAAGTTCGCTCCCCCCACGTCCACCCGCACGCCCGGCAACCCCTCGCCCTCGTCATATTCTCCGTCGCCATTGAGATCATAATACACCACCCCGGTGACGAATCGCTGCAGGGTGATCGGGCGCCCAAAATCAATGGTGACCACGCGGGGCCCCACGGAATTGGTCGAGTCCGGTCGGACCACGGTGTGACTCCCGACCACGACCCCCACGCCGACCTCGGTGATTTGCGGATCATGATTATTGTTCCGATGTCCGGGCGGCGATTGCTGGCCGCCCGGTCCATTGCCCCAGTCCACCTCAAATCCGGCGTGCGCATATTCCATGTTATTGGCGTAGGAAAACACGCTTTCGCGCAGCGATGTCCATGGATAGCCGACGGCATCCGCCCGCTCGCTGATGCCATTGAGTTTGACCCCCGTGGTGAAATTCACCTCATCGTGACTTTGAACAGCGTTGTCGAACTGATATTGCGAGTGTCCGCGGGCGGCCATCGTCAATTGCGATTGCGGCGTGATCGGTGGCGCGACCGGCCGTGAGGCCATGTCGGCGGCAAAACTAGGAAAATCGACCCCGAACCCTGCATACGCAGCCTGGGCGTCCAACTCCGGCAGCGCTTGCAGTCGCGCCGCCTCCGTCTCCGGATGCGCCCGGGCGCGATTGATCAGTTCGACCAACTTCTGTTCCTCGTCCGTCAGTTCACCGATGACCCAAGCCACCGGAGCGGCCGCTGGCAGGGCCGTTCCGCGGACGGTTGGCGGGTCGATCGAACGTGTCAGCGCCGGCGGATTCGGTTCCGGCGCAGCCAAAGCGGACGCCGGATGGAAGTCTTGAGCCATCAACAGAGGACTAATCCCAACCGCACCCGCAAACTTTCTCCAAGAACGCATCATCGTGGTTAGGATATTGGAAAAGAAATGGCTTGGCGAATCCAGATGCCCACCCGCTGCGGAAGGCATGAGACAAAAAACTTCCAGCCGTACGCTTGCTCGCGCAGAGGGCTCACAGACGCAGAGAGACGAACGGCCTTTATGAGGGGGTTCTCCGCGTCCTCCGCGCCTCCGCGTGACCCACTCCCGGGAACTCTGCTGGACAGCATTTAGCAGCAAAATCCCTGCAAAAGCTTGTGCGTCGAGGTTGGTCCAACATAAGATTGCCCTGCGAGTGGCGGCGTTGAAGGCGCGGCGCGTGCCACTGACGGAGCTGGACACGCTCTTTGCCACCCGCCATGGCCGCGTCTTCCGCGGGGATCTGTGAACACATCCTTCCCCAGGCCCAAAGGGCCGCCATCCTTCAGTCCGTGGCAACGCCGCGGGTCTGCGTGTCGAATTGGTCTGCGGCCGGTAGATGCCGCAGAACGCGCGCTACCATCGTGCCCCGTTGGAGCCAATGGATTTGTTGATGGGCCCCGCACCCAGCCCAGTGGACTGGGTTGACGATTCACGGGCCGTTGGCCCACGGAAAACAACGGGGTCGACGACGAAGCCCCGGCGCCGCCCCCGCACCTACACCACAACCGCCAACCCAGATACGCCCACTTGAACCCGATCAAATGCGCGTTCTGAAGCCATTGCAGCGTCTCGCCCAAGTCCGCTCGCCGACACCGAACCAGCAGGTAATAGTGGTTGTCCGTCAGTGCCAACGCATAATCTTCCGCCCCGCAACGTTCCGGCAACTCGGCGACCCGTCCGAGAAACCGACGTCGATCCTCGTCCGTGCGAGAGATCAGACCCCAGTGCCTTTCCCACTGATGACCTTCAGTGGCGGGGCGTAACACCGGTTCGGTAACCCGGTGGACCCGTGTCCCAAAAACGCCAGGCGGCGGGGGGCAGCGTTGCCACCTGAACGCGGATGTTCCACACTCGCTGAGTGACCATGATGCCATTACCTCGACACTTGGGGCGATGGCGTCGGCTATTCCTGATGTGCCTCGGGGTGCTTGCCGGACTGCCGCTTGCGGGCGCTGACCTGCACCAGGAGTTCCAGGTGCGGGCTTGGAGCAAGGACGCGGGGCTGTCCGACAACAAAGTGCTCGCACTGCTCCAGACGCGCGACGGCTACCTGTGGGTCGGCACGCCCTTCGGCCTCGCTCGCTTCGACGGCCTCACGTTCACCGCGTTCACCCGCGGCACGTATCCCGAGATGGGCAACGACCATTGCAAGGTGTTGGCTGAGGACCCCACCGGCCACCTGTGGATCGGCACCCAGGAAGGACTGCTGCGCTGGGACGGCCACCACTTTCGGAGATGGATGTTAGGCCCAGACCTCAACCTTGCTGCAGTCAGCGTCCTCGCCGCGACGCGGGATGGTGCGATCTGGGCCGGCAGTGGCCAGCATTTGCAGCGGTTGACCGTGGATGAAAACAGGCCGGCAACGGAACATCCGACTGGCGTGGCGGCCTTCAGCCTCTGCCCCGACGAGAACAACGGCGTCTGGATCGGCGGGGACGGCGACCGTCTCCAGCGGCTGTCTTCGCCGACCAGCCCGCTGGAGAAGTTCGCGCTGCCGGCGGAGTTGAGCGACTCGACCATCATCGGCCTGCGAACTTTGGTGGACCGTAGCTTGGGCGTGCTCTTGCTGGCTCGCGGTGGGACGAACCGCTTCGCGACTTTCGATAAGGGCCGCTGGCAGCTGACCGTCAGTTTGTCGGCCGATAACCGAGACCTGCCCGGATTTTTCGTCCCCGACCGCACCGGCGCGCTTTGGTTGTCCAGCGGATTGTCCGGTCTGGTCCGCTGGCGCGATCACCAGTTCGACCGATTGGGCACACCGTGGACGGCGGCGGAAGACTTCGCCCTCTGCGGTTTGGAGGACCGCGAAGGCAACGTCTGGATTGGCACCGAGAGCAGCGGCATCTTCTGCCTCACGCCGAAGAGTCTCACCGCGATCACGCAGCGTGAAGGCTTGGCGCAGGACAAGGTCCGCT
Source organism: Verrucomicrobiota bacterium (assembly GCA_043732975.1). Lineage (GTDB taxonomy): Bacteria > Verrucomicrobiota > Verrucomicrobiia > Limisphaerales > UBA9464 > CANIZL01. The sequence continues at coordinate 2,099 of JAYTHD010000580.1, read as the reverse complement.
CGCTCTGGCCAGCCGCGAGTGGCGGCGTGTGGGCGGCCACGGAGGGTGGATTGAGCCGGGTCGGACCGGATCTGCGCGTCATCACCAATTGGCTCACCACCGGCACCCAGCCGCTCGAGAAGCTCAAGGCCGTGACCGAACTGGCCGACGGCACGGTTTGTTTCGGCGCGGACCACGACCAGTTCACCCTGCGTGATGGCCAGTTCACCCGGCACCACTACGCCCGCCCGCCCGGTGTGATTGCTCATGACGACAACGACACCGCCTACAACAAGGTGCGCTGCTTTCTCCCGGCCCGCGACGGCAGCCTATGGGTCGCCATGCCTCGCGTGCTGCACCGGCTGCGCGGCGATGAGGATCGTTGGTTCACCACCACCAACGGCCTCGGGGCGGACGACGTACGTGCGTTGATCGAGACCCGGGACGGAACCATCTGGGCGGGCACCGCAGGCGGCGGGCTCAGCCGCTTCACCGGCGATCCGGAGCGTCCCTTTGTCACACTGACGCGGCGCGATGGTCTCTCCCGCGACACCGTCTGGTCCTTGCTCGAAGACACCGACGGCGTGCTGTGGGCGGGCACCGACGGCGGCCTGAACCGTCTCGACCACGGCCGCATCGCCACCTTTGACCGGCGGCAGGGTCTGCCGGAGGACGTCGTGAACTGCCTGTTGGAGGACGACCTCGGCCATCTCTGGGTTGGGCATGACCACGGCCTCTACCGGGTTAGCCGCTCGGAACTGGCCGCCGTCGCCGCCGGCCAGGCGAGCCGCGTCCGCTGCGTGCCCTTTGGGGTCGCGGACGGCATGATGGTGGCCGAGTGCAACGGCCAGACCGTGACGCCCGCCGCTTGCAAGACCGCCGATGGCCGCCTTTGGTTCGCCACCCCCAAGGGTATCGTGGTCGTGGACCCAAAGACGTTCCGGGCGAACGATGTGCCGCCACCGGTGGTGATCGAGAGCGTCGTGGCGGATGAAACGGTCATCTTCGGCGACGGCGTCCAGCCGTCCCGCTCCAAAACCGAGCCTGCGCACTCGGAACTCCGCCTCCCTCCCGGCCACGCCCGCTTCCTTGAGTTCCGCTACACCGCCAACACCTTCATCGCGTCCGAGACCGCGCACTTCCGCCACCGCCTGGAAGGCTACGAGGACACCTGGCATGACGTCGGCACGCGTCGGCTTGCGCAATACATCGGTCTGCCGCCCGGCAGCTACCGTTTCCGAGTCCTCGCCGCCAACCAACACGACGTGTGGAATGAGACCGGAGCCACCTTCGCCTTCTCCCTCGCACCATTCCTCTGGCAGACGTGGTGGTTCTGGGCGGCCATCGGCTTGGCAGGGACCGGGACGGTCGCTGGCTCCGTCACTTGGCGGATCCGCGAAGTCCGCCGCTGGCATCAGATCGAAGCCGGCCGGGTCGCCGCCGAGGAACTGCTCAAACGTGAGCAAGACCTCACCCGTGAACGCCAGAGGATCGCGCGCAACCTGCACGATGATATCGGGGCGAGCCTCGTGCAGCTCCGGTGCCTGGCGGAGAATCTCGACCGCTCCGACGCCGTGAAGACCGACGCGCACGAGTCCGCCCGTCGGCTGACGGAATCCATCCGCGAAGCCAATCGCGTCCTGCGCGAGACGCTGTGGACTGTCCACCCCGCCGACGAGACCTTGGCGGGGCTCGCCGACCGCTTGTGCCGTCAGGCGACCGAGTTCCTGCACACGGCGGGCGTGCGGGTGCGCTTCGACCTGCCGGACGAATTCTCCGCCTGCCCGCTCGGCCCGGAGCACCGACGTGAAGTGACGCTCGCTTGCAAGGAGGTATTGGCCAACGTGCTGAAGCACGCCCGCGCCACCGAGGTGCGCCTGCGGGTCGAAGCCATGCCCGGCGGATTCCGAGTGCGCGTCACCGACAATGGCAACGGTTTCAATCCGACGGCCACGATGTCTGGAGACTCCGACGGCGGTCGCGGTTTGCAGAACCTCCGGACCCGCCTGGCGGCGCTCGGTGGCCAGGTGGAGATCCGCTCGGCTGTGGGCCAAGGCACACAGGTCACGTTAGATGTCCCGGTCGCCGGGATGTGAGGGTGCTCGGCGAAGAAACCGCGA
>JAYTHD010000579.1:0-6328 GCA_043732975.1 Verrucomicrobiota bacterium | reverse complement strand
CAATCCGCAGCCCCAAAGGGGCGGCCATAATCCAGCCCAGGGCAACGCCCTGGGTAACGTGCCCCAAACATGACAAGCCCTGAAAGGGCGGCATAACCGTCCTGTCGTCGCGTGGTGACATCGGTTTGCGTTTCGCGTGTCGTGTCCCGCGATTTATCCCGCCCTTTCAGGGCGGATGAATTTGTTGATTCGCAAACCCAGGGCGTTGCCCTGGGCTGTATTATTGCGCCCCTTTGGGGCAGGGACGCGACGCCCCTTTGGGGCTGCGTGAGGCCGTGTTCCGCTGGTTGAATCAGGTTGGAATCAATCCCACACATAACGCTCGTCGTAATCAACCTCGTGCCGTTTGAGGAACTCCCGATACTCCTCCTGAAACGATTTCCGCCGGTGATGTTCCTGCTGGCTGGCGATGTATTTGACCACGTCAGGAACGTTCGACTGGCTCACGGAAAAATCCCCGTAGCCGCTTTGCCAATGGAACTGGGTGTAGGCGGGGCCTTTGGTCTTGAGCCATTTCGAGGACGCCACCTTGACCTCCTCGACAATCTTCGCCGGGCTGTGGTTCTTCGAATGCGAATAGAGGATGTGAATGTGATCCTCGACGGAGTTGATGAGGATGGCGGGCGAGTCCCACTCCTTGAGCACCCCGGCGGTGTAACGGTGGAGTTCATCGCGGATGTCGTCGCCCAGGATGCGCTCGCGGTTCTTGGTGGAATAGACGAGGTGAATCAGGATTTTGGCGAGAGATTGAGGCATGGGATTTCCTGATTATGCCGCCCTTTCAGGGCTTGGGGCGATGTTGTTTTCGTAACCCAGGGCGTTGCCCTGGGCTGGATTATGGCCGCGCCGTTGGCGCTGATTGCCCGAGCGGCGTTCGACCATTATCCCGGCGTCAGCAAAATGGTCGGCGACGCAATGGCAGGGAATTTCGCGGGTCTCGCTCACGCCGTCACCTCCTTGAGCATTTTCATGATGTCGTCTTCGAGGCGCTTGATGTCTGTCTCGATGACTTCCAGCGGGCGGGGCGGTTGGTAGCGATAAAAGTGGCGGTTGAGCGGGATCTCGTAGCCGACCTTGGTCTTTGTCGTGTCAATCCACGCATCGGGCACGTGGGGCAGCACCTCGCGTTTGAAATAGGCCTCGATGCTTTCCTTGAGCGGCACAGTCTCGGTGTCGCGCAAGTCGGCGTCCGGTTCCGGCTGGTCCCGCTTGGCGGGATCGCGGCAGATTTCTGCGGTGTCGTCCCGTTCGCCGAGGGCGGCGAGCACCGCCTTGAGTTCCGGGGCGCTCAGGCGGGGATTTTTATCCGCAGATGACGCAGATTTACGCAGATGAATTAGGAAGGTTTCGCGGTCCTTCCAAAGTTTGTTGCCCAGGGTGCGGAGGAAGGCACGAATTTCTTCTTGGCGCACTTTCCCGGCCTCGATTTCCTGCAGGCGGACGGCGGGGTCCTTCTTCGCGCTGATGGCGAGATTCTTGAAGCCGCTTTCATCGTCGAGCCGGGCGAGGCGTTCGGCAGTGGCCTGAAAGTTGAGTCGCAGCGGGCGCTCGACGGTAATCTTGTGGTAGCCGAAATCTTCGTTGTCGAAGATCTTGCTGACGACACGCTGCCGCTGGACGGGTTGGTGGGTGACCGGATCTTCCTCGGTAAAGGTGCGCGTCTGGCCGTCCTGGAAGGTACCGAAGAGCTTCGTGAGTTCGCCGATGTGGTCGGGGTCTTTCTCCTTGTCGCTGGGGTCGCCGATGCGGCGCCGCTTGTTGCCGAGGCTCTTCTCCATCGGCACCCAGAACAGGCGGGCATCGATGAGCTGAACCTTGCCCTTGCGGGTCCTTTCCTTCCGGTTCGTCAGTACCCAGAGATAGGTGGAGATCCCGGTGTTGTAGAACAGCTGTTCAGGCAGGGCCACGATGGCCTCCAGCCAGTCGTTTTCGATGATCCAGCGGCGGATTTCGCTCTCGCCGCCACCGGCGTCGCCGGTGAAGAGGGGCGAGCCGTTGAAGACGATGGCGAGGCGGCTGCCGCCTTCCTGCGGGGCGCGCATCTTGGCCAGCATGTGCTGGAGGAAGAGCAGCGCACCGTCGTTCACGCGGGGCGTGCCCGCGCCGAAGCGTCCGCTGAAGCCGAGGGCATCGCGCTCGTTCTCGATGTAGCGTTGCTGCTGCTTCCACTCCACGCCAAAGGGCGGATTGGCAAGCATGTAATCGAAGGTCCACTTCTTGCCATCGGCAGCGCGATCGAATCCGTCCTTGGTGAAGGTGTCGCCGAGGATGACGGCATCGGCGTCCTCGCCCTTGATGAGCATGTCGGACTTGCAGACGGCCCAGGCCTCGTCGTTCCAATCCTGACCGAAGAGCTTGGGCTGGGCGTCGGCATTGAGGTCGCGAATGTATTTCTCGGCCACGGACAACATGCCGCCCGTCCCGCAAGCGGGGTCGTAGATGGTTTTGACGACGTGGCTGCGGGCGAGGTCCTTCTCGGGCGAGAGGAGGAGATTGACCATGAGTTTGATCACCTCGCGCGGGGTGAAGTGTTCCCCGGCTTCCTCGTTGGATTGTTCCGCGCCGATCCGGATGAGTTCCTCGAAGACGTAGCCCATCTGGACGTTGTCCACGCGGTCCGGGGAGAGGTCGATGGCCGCGAACTGCTTGATGACGAGGTAGAGCAGATCCTTCTCGGCCATATAGGTGATCTGCTCTGGGAATTTGAAACGCTCGATGATCGCGCGGACGTTGGGCGAGAAGCCGTTGATGTAGCTGTTGAGGTTCGGCGCAAGTTGGTTGGGGTCGTCGAGCAGGCCGTTGAGACCGCTCTTCTCCGCGGGCTTGGCGATGGTGAACTTGGAGAGATTAAAGAAAGGAACCTCGGTGATCTGCGCGAGGCGGTGGCGGATGATATTTTCGCCCTTGTCCTTGATCGCAGAGTGTTCCTTCAACACGGCCGCCTTCGACGGCGCGAGAATGGAGTCGAAGCGACGCAGGACGGTCAGCGGGAGGATCACCTTGCGGTATTCGTTCCGTTTGTACGGGCCGCGGAGCAGGTTGCAGATGCTCCAAATGAAGCTGGCAATCTGCGAGTGGGTTTCAGCGGGCACGGTAGGAGAGGTCTCTCGTGCGACGGTGGTGGGTCGCTCGAGAATCTAGGTTTGCAATTGCATTGCCATTCGGCAGATGCGCTTCGGCGTTGGCCTCGGAGCCCAAAACAGCAGGGACCGCGCCCGAATGGTTGAGCCCCAAAATCCGGCGGGACTTTCGTTTTGGAGTGGCAGCGACGATTCGCCCATGATTGGCCCGCCGCATCCCGCCGCACATCGCTCGCGCCTGGGTGTCGGTCTTACGCTTTGAAAGGGGCATCCAAACCATTGGTGTGCAGAATTCGTTCGAAAGGAGCACACGCGAGCCGATCCGCCAAGACAGCAATGCCGTTTTCCACAGTTGCCGAGGAAGTGCCCGCACATGTAGGCGTAGTTCGGGGAAACGTGCGAGCGTTCGCCCTCCACGGTCTGGTTCGTGGCCTTCTGGCTGGCCAGCAATTCGTTGATGGCTGCTCCCAGATCCACCGGGCGCACGGTGACGACAGTTCCCAGGTAGCCGGCAACCGCTTCCGCAAGTGGGCGGCCGACCAATTTGCGGACGGCGTCAAGATATTCGGTCACGGCGGTCACCGCAGACACCGTGCGGCCCGGTTCCCGGCAAAAGTGATCCAAGGGATCCCGGATGGCGAGGGCCGTGGCGGCTTCGGTCGCGGAGAGAGTGGCCACTTGGAATCGAACCTACGCGGGCTTCAGCACGTCCATCGCATTGCCCACGGCGAGGACGGCCAGACAAGCGCTCGCGGTCGTTGGGTCATTGAGACAAACAATGCCGTCGGAAAGGCGCGGCACGGGGCTGCCGGTTAATTTCGGGGGGAACCGATCGGTCCACATTTGTCCCAATTCGGCGAACGAGGTTCGACCGAGTTTCCGCAAATGGGTGGCATTCAAAAGCCGGAACTCACCCGGAATCCCCGGGGCGACACGGGACATCAACTCCAGGGTCAATCGCCCCATGGTGTAGCGTGGATTGATCTCCACGATCGGCTTCAATCCGATCCTTCCATCCGCGCGGCGGAACAGAAACGCATCCACGCCCAGCGGCCCCAGAAATCCCAGCGCCCGCAACTCCTCTTCCAGAAACACGCTGATCCGGGCGTAGAGCGAAGCCACCCAATTTCCTGGCGCACCGGCGGCCTTCAGGGCGGCGAGCACACGGATCGGCGGGCGCAGGCCGTGGTCGGCGTCCACCCAATTGGCCTGGAATTGTCCGCGATGATCATTGATCAAACCGGTGAAGCCGCGCCGGCGCAATCCGCCGGGTTCCATTTCCAATTGCACGGAAAAGTCCACCACCCGTTCGAGCCAAGGCTCCACCACTACAGTACGTCCACCGGCGACGACAGACTCAATCCACTTTTGCTGGGCGGGAAGGATTTCGGGCTCCCACAAGCGCAGGGCGCTTTGGCCCGCGAGTCCCCAAGCCGCTTTGACCACCACCCGATGATGCCCGCGACTGCGGATCGTCGCGACGGCCGCCGACACGACCGGCCATGAATCCGCCACCACACCGATCTCCTCCCGGCCGCAGAGCCACGGAGATTCCTCCACACTCGGCCAGAGGCGTTTCAGAAACCCGGCGCTCCAAGCTTTCGAATAAAGCGCGGCCAGACGTGGATTAAAGCACGCTTCGAGGTTCCGCGCACCTTCGGGCAATTGGTCAAACAGCGGAGCGAACAGCGCGGCACTGTCCGGACCCCAGGCCCAGGGCCGCAGTCCGCCCAGCTTTCTTTGCCGCAACGGGTGCTCCGCGGGAAGGCGCGTCGCCGAGAGTTCGACCCACTCCGGAAGCGCAAAGCCGGCGCGTTGGATTTCGCTGAGAAACGCCACCCGCGGTCGCCGCGTAACGAGAACAACATCGTCCCGGCGCGACAGGAACTGCGGCAGATTTTCGAGGTCCTTGACCAGGCCCGCCTGCGCGGACGTCGGACAAAAGCCGGCACCGCGGCCCAGAAACCCCTCCGTCAACGGATTGAACCAAAAGACCGTCGGCGTGCGTCCCTTCGAGTGGGCGTGGACGTCCAGTTCGGCAATGAAAGTTGCGTCGAGCCCGGCGGCCTGGCGGCCCTCGATATTGAATTCCGGCCCCTTCGCCCGCGTTGGGGAAAGCGGAAACGCCAAATGCTGGCAATACGCGGACCAATCGTCCTGTTCCGGATTCTTCCAACGGCGAAACCATTTCAAGCCGTGGGCGACATGGGCGATCTCATCCTGATAAATGGCCCCCAGGATCCGGGCGCTCTCCGCATCCCCCACCGTCGCCAGGGCGGCGCCGTACTGACGAGCAAAATCGAGATTCGCCTGTTCAAAAGTCAGACTCAATCCGGCGACGAAATCCATGGGCGTTTTCATGCCGGACACCGCGCGCCAGAAATAGCCGCTCACCGGCAGTTCCCCGAAGGTCTGGCCGCAGGCGCGCAGGCGGTCGAGGTACCAACGCGTATGGCGCTGTTCTTCGCGCAAGGTCTGCCACACGCCCCGTCGAAAGGCCGCGGGCGCCTCCGGAAAGCGCAGGAGTACGAGCGCCATCAATTCGGTGGCCAGCAGCTCGTGATTGCAAAAGAAGTGGAGCAGGCGGCCGCGTTCAGAGAGTTTTTCCAATTGCCGAAGCTTTGGAAATTCCGTCGTCCGCGCCGTCGCCGCCTTGAAATTCAACTCGCAAGGTCGCCCGGGTTGCCCGGGGGCCGCCGGCAGCGCGGGGCCGGGACGATCATCGCTGATCGGCTCCGCCTCCTGGAGTTTCTCCTCCAGCGTGGTGGCAAACAAGATTCGTTCGGCCAACTCCCGCAATTCCATGTGCTCCCGCCAGATTACCGCGATCCGGCCGGCAATCCACCCATTGCGCCGGTTGGGTTCACACCCATGGTCAACGGGTTGGAATGAATACTGTCCTGCGCGTCTTCGCCTACCTCCGCCGCTATCCGTGGCTGGCCACCGGCACGCTGGCGTGTGCCATCCTCACGACGTCCATGGTCGTGGTTTTTCCCAAGGCCACCCAGCTGGTTTTCGACGATGTGCGCGCTGGTCGACGCGACCGCCTGGTGTGGCTCGTGCTGATTGCCGCGGGATCCTTCTTCGTCCGCGACCTCTTCAACGCCGTCCGCATCCTGCTGAACAATACCTTTGAACAACGGGTGATCTTCGATCTGCGCAGCGATCTTTACGCGCACATCCAACAACTGCCGCTCGCGTGGTTCGATAATCGGGCGACCGGCGACATCATGACCCGGCTGCTCGAA
>JAYTHD010000578.1:0-4334 GCA_043732975.1 Verrucomicrobiota bacterium | reverse complement strand
CCTTGGGCGCCGGAGCACCGCCATCCCGGCCCGGTTCGAACATATCGTGACCAAACCAGAAGCCAAAGAGATGGCCCCGCTGCTCATTGTCCGACCAGTGGGAGAGAATGGAATCCAGGGGAATCGCCAGGAACAGCGGCACGAAAACCGCGAGGGATGCCAGCTGGGTCGACCGTCGGAAAACGCCCAGGAAGACCAGGGCCAGAAACGCCAGCACCACGACCAGGGAAAGGAGGGCCGCCGTCCGGTTGAGCAGAAACAGACTGGTCCGCCAGGTCTCGGTGACGTCATAGACATTGAAAAACAGGGCAACGCCAGCGCCGATCACGATGGGTATTCGGTATTGCTCAAATCGGGTCAATAGCAACGCACACACCAGGGCCAGCCCGTAACCAACCAAGAGAGCGATACAAACGTGCGAGGTGGTAAAAAACACCTTCACCAATTCCCGCGATTGCTTATCCACCTGGGGGTTGAGCAGATAGAGCAGCAGAAAGGCGAGGCAGACATAGATGGCGGTGAGACCGATGATCCACCCGCGCTCCCGCTGGCGCATGGCCCGGAGGAAGAAGAAGGGCACCAGCGCCACCAGCAGCATCGCCCAGTTGAATTCCTCCTGGCACCCCTCCAGGTACATCCAGATCTGACGAAAAAACATCATCGGATCGGTGGACGGCGTGGTCTTTTCATACTGGCCGCGGGTGAACGCGTGCACAAAACCCTCCCAGGTCCGGGGATATCCCCAGTTCATCGGCGGGTTCGTGGACGAGGTGATGGGCATGTAAAAATAGAACAAGGCCCCCGCCAGAAAGAAGATTCCCGAGAGGATGCCCCAGTGGATCCGCGTGAACGTGCTGCCCGTCACCACCGAGTAGACCAGCGTGGTGGCCGCGGAAGCCACACCCACCAGATTGAAGATCAGAAAGATCGCCGGATTCTCCCGAAATGTTCCGATTTTGCCGTCGAAGTGGAGCCCCAGCATGAGTACCCAGACAATCGTGTTCCCGAGGAACAGGTCGCGTCCGACCTTTTTGTTCGCCATCAATACCACGACTTCAATGCCCATCGCGGCGACGATCAGGGTCTGGTGGTTGCAAAAGCAGAGTCCGAAGAGAAACCAGGCCAGGAGCAGCCAGCGGTTCTGATTCGGGGCCCAGGTATAACGCATCAAGGCCGCGAGCACGCACATCAGGTTCAGCACCGCCAGGGTATAGACCTCGACGATCACACCCTGAGACCAGATATAACCATTGTATCCCAGCAGGGCGCCGCCGACAAAGCCACTGAGCACCGAGATGAGATTCATCGCCCGGGCATCCAGTTCGCGCCCGAACTCGAGGCCTTCGATAATCAAGCTGGCGCCGCGGGAAATCAGGAGCCCGGTGAGGCCCGCCGCGAGGGCCGCCGCCACGGCGGACGAAACGGCGACACGCCACGCAATATTGGAAAACGGAAGGATCTTGGTGAACAGCCAGCTATAGAGCGTCCACACGGGATAGCCCGGCGGATGTGGCACCGCGGCATACATCGAACCGACGGCCAACTCACCACTGTCCTCGAGCGTGAGGTCCGGGGCGATGGTGTAAAGATACCCTAAAAGCACGAAAAGCGTGACCAGGCCAAACACCAGCCAGTCGATCGGACGATACAATCGCCCGACGCCCGCGATTGGCGTTGAAGAAAGTGTCGACGGCGATTTGGCCCGGGCTGGCTGGCTGGGGCTCGCCGGCTTGGGACCGGGCTTCGCTCCGGCGGCGGGCGACGCGTTTTCAGATGCAGGCTTGGGACTATCCATGGAAAGTGGGTGACAAGAGTCAAATCTGGCGACTGTTCAGCGAGTCGACGGCTGTGCGGGCGGGCCGCCCTGGGGGGCTCCCGTTTGCCGTCTCGCCAGTGCTCGAAGGTCGCTCAAAATCAAATGCGCGGCGGACAAACTCAGTTCCAACCGCGAGCGGAAATGTTAGTGGATGGGGCGGCGTTGGACAATGTTGACATCAGGCAGCCCACCGGGACGGAATTGACGCTCCCGGCGAGAAACCGGGGAAGGTTCGATCCCAGAGCGGCGTTGGTTTCGCCCGACATGGCCTGCAGGGGAAATCCCGGCGACGCGAACCAGCCGATGAGGACCAGCGCGGCGGCTCCGAGAGGCATGAGCCAGGCCGCCAGCCCAATGCCTGGCCGCAGGGTTGGCGAGACTGACACGGGCATACCCGCCGCCTCAAACAAATGCCGACGAAGTGCCGGGGCAGGCTGACGGAGCGGCAACGAATTCAATAACTTCAGCACGGAGTTCGGAGGAGGAGACGTTTTCATCTTCAAGATCACTTTCAGGGGAGGTTTGAGCGAGACAGTGGCGCAGCTTTTGCAGGCCGTAGCGGTAGCGCCCGGCCGCCGTGTTGGGAGAGACGTGTTGGAGCACCGCGATCTCCTCGAAGGTGCGCTGGTGCCAGAGTTTGAGGACGATCACCTCCCGTTGCTCCACGGGCAATCGGACCAGGCAGCGGATGGCGGCCGATTCCTGCGAGGAGGCGGGCTCGCTCACCTCAAACCAACGGCTGGATTCCAATTCCCGGACCCATCGCCGCCACCACCCCCGGCGATGATTCAACGCCACATTCCGAAAGGCCCGGACCAGATAATGTTCCGCGTCCACAGGCGGACTGTCCAAACGCAACAGCGCCGCGAAGACATCATGCAGCACATCTTCCGCCTCACCGTGCCCCAGTCCCAGCGCCCGGCCATACAACAACAACCGCGGCGCCGTGCAATCATACAGGTCGGCCAGCGTTTGCTGCCAGGTTTCCCTGGAAACAAGGCCGTCGACTTCAGTTCGGGGTCCCGGATGATTCACTGGAAAGGACATCTGCTCAAATAGAGAGACACCGTGAGTACCGGATTTGTATGGGTAAGTTCAAAAGAATCGCGTTCTGCGCTCACGGGGCATTCATCGCCTCCCGCCATTCGGAATAAACGCCGGTGCTTTTGCCCTTTTTGATCGTGGCCTCGGATTTTATCAGGCCAATGGGAGACCACTGGGTGCGCCCTCCGTCGGAAATCCCGGACCGGAAACCCTCCCGGATCTCGCGGACACGATAGGCATACCCTCCTGCCGAAACACCCTCGAAGAGCCCGTCGCCGAGCGTGCTCCGCGACTTCAGCTCACCCGCAAGGTGACGGTCCACCGATTTGAATTCCGCTGCAACCTCCGGTTCCGGCGCCCCGGCTCCCCGGGGCTTGGAACTTGCCACCAGGACATCCACGGTCGTAGGCTGGGCCGCGATGAGTCGCTGGTTCCATGGCTATCGACCCAGTCCTCGTGGACTCGGTGGCCTGGCCACCGGGATCCTCGTGGCCCTGTTGTCTTTGAGCTGGCTGGCGGCCGACGGGATCCTCGTACACGCCAGCTACGATTGGACTCACCGCTGGTTTGCCGGCTGGTATGCCCCGGTTCAGGATGACTCGCCGGTCGTCCTCGTCTATCTGGATCTCGAATCCCACATTCGGGAAAAACAGGATCTCAATCGCAGCTGGGATCGAGGTATCCATGCCCGGTTGCTTCGGCGACTCACTCAGGCGGGTGCCCGGCAAGTGGTTTTTGATATCGTGTTCGAATCACCGGGACCGAGCGCGGCCGCGGATCGGGAACTCCGGGCAGCGATCCAGGAAAACGGGCGGACACTGCTGGGCGCGGAAATCGCCCGTTCCAGCGAGGTCCGCGCCGGTGTGCCACGGATCGAAATTCAACGTTTCCAGCCACCGTGGACCAACTTGGCCGAAGTGGCGGCGGGCTGGGGAGTGGCGAAGCTGGCTCCGGACGGCGATTACATTGTCCGCCGACTCTACACCGGCGCTGCGAGGGAACCGACAGAACCGGGCCAGCCGCCCGCCCCGCCCCTGCTCTCACTGAGCGCCCTGGCCAGTGCACCGTCCGACCCAGCCGCCCTCGTTCAGCAGGAGCGATGGGTCCGCTATTACGGTCCACCGCTTTACCTGCCCCACGTCAGCTACAGTCGGGCGCTGCGGGCCGACGAAACCCCCGACGCCATGTTTTCCAATCGAATTGTCCTGATTGGGGCCCGTCCGATGGTGGGCTTTTTTGGAAGTCGTCAGGACGAACTCCGCAGCCCAATGCGCGATTGGGGCGCGCAGGACCGGTTTATGCCGTCGGTGGAGGTTCACGCCACCCAACTGATCAACCTCTTGCGCAAGGAGTGGCTGCGGCGACTGCCCTCCGGATGGGAGGCGGTCCTTTTGCTGGCAACGGCCTTCGCACTCTCCGTCGTCCTTTTCCGGGTGCGCCCCCTGCAGGCGGCAGGCCGCGCGATGGCAATGGA
>JAYTHD010000577.1:0-3637 GCA_043732975.1 Verrucomicrobiota bacterium | reverse complement strand
CCTCCGACAGGTTCAATTCCACGGCGCGCACGCCGCCGTAGTGCCGGATGGTTGGGCGGCGCGAGGATCCGGACTGAAGTCGGAGCGCGGCATCGCCAGATTTGCCCTCCGCTTCGTCTTCGTCCTCCTCCGTCTCTTCACCGGCATCGGAGTCAAAGGCCGTGTCGTTGTCCTGGGCCGTCACCCCGGTCGGCAGCGGCGTGGTATTGCGGAGACGCCAGACGAGCGTGCCGCAGGGTACCTTGACGATCAGATCCTTGCCATCCTTGCCATCCTTGCCCTTGCTCATCCCGCTGCCGCCGTCTTTGGCCAGCATCCGCGGCTGATAGTATTGGGCGACGAGGTTGTTGAGGTCGTGGTCGGCCTCCAGAATCACATCGCCGCCGTGTCCGCCATTGCCACCGGCGGGTCCGCCCTTGGGTCGGTAGGCTTCCCGCAGGAAGGAGACGCACCCCTTGCCGCCGTGGCCGGCGCGGGCGTAGACCTTGATTTCGTCAATGAACATGGCGGGAAGTAATGGATGGAGGCGGCGAAAGAAAAAGGGCGAGGCAGCGCCTCGCCCTCAAAAGATTCTACGGGCGATCTCAGTTGGCGGCGATCGTCTCGGGCACGATGGCGACCCGACGGGCTTCGCGATCGAACTTCACGCGGCCGTCCTTCAGGGCAAACAGGGTCCAATCGCGGCCCGTGCCCACGTGGGCGCCGGCGGAGAACTTGGAACCGCGTTGGCGGACGATAATGCTGCCGGCGGTGACGAGTTCGCTGCCGAACGCTTTGACCCCGAGCCGCTTGCTCTGGCTGTCGCGACCGTTTCGGGAACTACCTTGACCTTTTTTATGCGCCATATGAGTGGAGGATGAGAGGGGTGAAAATGTGAGGGATCGTACCGATCAGGCGGTGATTTCCTTGATCTTGATCACTGTCAATTCCTGGCGGTGACCGACCTTGCGATGATAGCCCTTGCGGCGCTTCATCTTGAAGGCCACGACCTTGGGGCCGCGTTTATGTTCCACGACATCCGCCACGACCCGGGCGCCAACCACCAGCGGCGCGCCGACGGTGACGTTGCCCCCGTTGTTGAGCAACAGGACTCGATCCAAGGTGACGGGTTGACCAGCGGCGACATCAATCCGCTCAATGGACAGGGTGGCGCCAGCGACAACGCGGTATTGCTTACCGCCGGTTTCAAAAACTGCGTACATAGTGTCTTTCGAAAAAGAGCCCGTAGCTAGACAGAGATCCCCCAAGTGTCAACAACTTCCCGCTGAAGTTGTGCCGGAAACACTGCGGGGCTTGTCCCTCGTTGTCCACCACCGCGGGCGGGCGTGGCGCCGTTGTCTGTCAGCGGATTGCCGGTGCCATCCATTCTGGGTACTTCCCACAGCGGGTACTGCGCCCTAAAGGTGTCCGGAAAGCTCAATGGAGGATTCCAGCGATGAATGACGTGCGGACGCTAGGCGGGGGGGCGTTTTCCCTGCGAGTTTACCTGGTTCGACATGGCGAAACCGAGTGGTCAAGGAGTGGCCAGCACACCGGGCGCAGCGACATTCCGCTGACGCCCAGAGGCGAAGCAGAGGCGCGGACACTGGCAACGCCCTTCAGTGCATTGAGGTTCAGCCGGGTGTTCACCAGCCCGCGTCTTCGGGCGCAGCGGACCTGTGCCCTGGCGGGATTGTCGGCTGCGGCGGAAATAGAGCCCGGCGCGGCGGAGTGGGATTATGGTGACTACGAGGGGCAGCGATCCGTGGAGATCCGCAAGGTGCGGTCGGATTGGAATATCTATCGTGATGGGTGTCCGGGCGGTGAATCGCCGGGACAAATTTCCGATCGCGCCGATTCCCTGATTGCGCGGCTTCGTACGCTGGAGGGAAACCTCGCGCTCTTTTCGCACGGTCACTTTGGCCGGGTCCTGGCGGCGCGTTGGATCGGGCTAACGGTCTGGCAGGCGCAGCATTTTTCCCTCAGCACCGCCTCCTTCGGCATCCTCGGTTATGAGCAGAATCTGACCCATGTTCCAGCCATTCTCCTGTGGAATGCGGTGGCGACCCCCGGAGGGGAGCCGGCGGCAGGAGGAACAGAGTCAAAAGCAACGGCGACGGGCGTGCGGCGTTGAAGCGCGGCGCGGATTCTACCTGACGGCGGGGAACAATTGGTGCACGGTCCGACATGGATTGGTTGAACGATGCGGGTTTTTTTGGCTGGCTGCTATTGGCTCTCTCCGTGATATCCCTCACGGTGGTGCTCGAACGGTTCTGGTCGTTGCGCCGCGCGGCCATTGTGCCGCCCGGTCTGGTGGCGCAAATGGAAGGGGCCGACGCCGAGCTTCGGGTGGCGGGTGCCGCCAGCGCGACGCCACTCGGTCGGTTGGTGGGCATTCTCGTCGAGCATCTCCCGTACAAACGTGAGGACAACGCGGCCGCCGTGGCTGTGGCCGCCCGACGGGAGGTGCTGGCACTCGAGCGGGGACTGGTGATTGTGGAAATCATCGTGGGCATCGCGCCGCTGCTGGGTTTGGTTGGCACCATTTACGGCATCATTCCGCTCTTCGGCGATTTCGGCAAGGCCGTGGCGGGGGACAATACGCTTCTGGCGAAAGGCATTGGCGCCGCGCTGAACAAGACCCTGCTGGGCCTGATGGTGGCGATACCTTCGCTGGCCTGCTGGAGCATTCTAAACAAACGGGTGGAGGCGCGGGCGTTGGAACTTGAGTCCTATTGCGATGAATGGCTGCGGCGGCATTATCTGAAGGCCGGACGGACCGAGACGGAAGCGGCGACCGCGGAGGGTCGCCGATGAGCTTTTACCCACGGCGGCGCCGCACCGCGCCGGGCATCATCATCATTTCGTTGATCGACGTGTTGATAGTGATGCTCGTGTTTCTGCTGGTGACGTCGACCTTTCGCAACCAACCGGCGGTGAAGCTCTCCCTGCCCGACGTCGGCGATGCGTTGAAGACGGGTGCGGGGGAAGCCAAACCGCCGTTGATCGTTTCCATTGCGCGCACGACGCCGGCGGAGCCCACCTACTATGTGGGGAGTCGTCCGGTGACTCCGGATCAGTTGCTGGCGGAATTCAAGACGGCGGCACGCAACGATCCGCAGACGCGCCTGATTCTGCGGGCCGACCGCGAAGCCAGCTGGGAGCAGGTGGCGCGGGTCATGAGTTTTGCGCGGCAGGCGAATCTTACGGCCGTGCGGGCGTTTACGAAGCAGGGGCCGTGAGTCGTCGCTTCGGCGCTCCCCGGGACAAATCATTCACGCAGAAAGTGCGCGTGGATCTGCTGCTCGAGCGCCGTCATGGCCGTCCGGAGTTGCCGCTGCCTTTGTGGCCTCCCGGGCTTTCCTTGATGAGCGGAAACGGACATCGCCGCGTCGACATTTTCCCGTAGGGTCAGGGTTGAATCCGTCGCTCCCAGATCGGCGATCAATGTCCGAACCTGGTGGAGGCGGGCCTGGACATCGGCGATTTGCGCCTGGGCGGTCGGCAGCTCCAAGGCGCCGCGTTGCACGTTCTGGAGGAGACGGCAGGCGAAGGTCCGGCAGCATTCCGGACGATGCGCGTAGATGCGGCAACGCTTGCCTTGAAGTGCCGCGCAGGGTTGGATCAGCAGACCCTTCTGGCCCGGTTCATCGGCCTC
>JAYTHD010000576.1:0-3589 GCA_043732975.1 Verrucomicrobiota bacterium | reverse complement strand
CCCGACCTCCGCCAGCGTTTGGCAGACTTCGTGGAGTTTGGGAATCGCCCGAAAAAAGGCCACCGCTTCGTCGACCGTGAGATTCAGGACGTCGGCCACGTTCAGGCCCTTGTAGGTGATCTCGAGAGTTTCCCGATTATAGCGTTTCCCGCTGCAGGTTTCGCAGACGACAAACACCGGCGGCAGAAAATGCATTTCGATGCGGATCAATCCATCGCCCTCGCATTTCTCGCAACGCCCGCCTTTGACATTAAAGCTGAAACGCCCGGCGCCGTAGCCCCGCACCCGCGCCGCCGGCAGCGACGCAAACAGGTCCCGGATTTCATTGAAGATCCCGGTATAGGTCGCCGGATTGGAACGGGGCGTCCGGCCGATCGGTGCCTGATCCACGACCACGCATTTCTCGATTCGCTCCAGGCCACGCAACTCGCGATGGGCGCCGGGCCGTTCCTTGGAACCATACCACTGGCGGAAGATCGATCGGCGGAGAATGTCATCCATCAACGTGCTTTTCCCGCTGCCACTCACCCCGGTGACGCACGTCAATGTGCCCAGCGGAATCCGGGCGTCGATGTTCCGCAGATTGTTCTCCGTGGCTCCAAGAATCTCCAACCAGCCCTTGTCCTCGCGCGGCTTCACCCGCTGGCGGGGCACGGCGATCTCCAGATCGTGCGACAGGTAGCGACCGGTGATCGATAGGGGATTCGCCAAAATCTCCTGCGGCGTCCCCTGCGCGACGATTTCACCGCCGCGGACGCCGGCTCCGGGCCCCATGTCGATGATGTGATCCGCCGCCCGAATGGTGTCCTCGTCATGCTCCACCACGATCACGGTGTTCCCGAGATCCCGCAGTCGCCGGATGGTGGCGAGCAGGCGTTCGTTGTCGCGCTGGTGCAATCCGATGCTCGGCTCATCCAGGATATAAAGCACCCCCATCAAGCCCCCGCCCAATTGACTGGCCAGCCGGATACGTTGGGCTTCACCGCCTGAAAGGGTTCCCGATTCGCGATCCAACGAGAGATAACCCAGGCCCACTTCGCTCAGGAAACCCAGGCGCGCCCGGATCTCCCGCAGGACTTCGGCGGTAACCTTCAACGCAAAGGCATCCAGCACCAGCCGACCCAAAAACGCGTCCGCCTCGGCGATGGTCAATTGGCAAAAGTCCGCGAGCGAAAACCCCGGCACCCGACGCGGTGTTTCACTTCCATTCCCATTTCCACTCGCACCCGGCGGGGTTTCCTGCCCCAAGGTGATGGCCAGCATTTCCGGCTTCAATCGCCGCCCGCCGCAGGTATCACACGGCTGCAGGGTCATATAGGCCTTGAGCCGATTTCGGGTGAATTCGCTTTCGCTTTCGACAAACAGACGCTGGAGATTCGGCAGCACCCCTTCAAAAGGCTTGGCCGTCTTGGTGGGAACCCCGCCGCGCATGAAATGGAAATCCACCGTCTCGTCACCCGTTCCGTGCAGCAGTTTTTCCTTGGACAGCGGACTCAATTCCTTCCACGCCCGGTCGAGCGGCGCACCATATTGGACCGCCACACCTTTGATCAAAGCCTTGTAATAGGACGCCATCTTCTTGCCGCCCATCCGCCGATAGGGTTGGACCGCGCCGTCCTCCAGCGACTTGGTCTCATCGGGAACAATCAGCGCCGGATCCAACACGAGCTTCTGGCCGAGACCCGAGCAGGTGGGACAGGCACCCTTGGGGGAATTGAAAGAAAAATGCTGCGGCGTCGGGGTGTCGAAAGACTTCCCGGTGGCCGGTGAATACATCCGGTTGGAGTGCAACGTTTCGGTCCACTCGGTCGTCGCTGCAGACGTCGATGCGGTGGGTGGCTGGTGCAGCGACAACAGCCGGCCATGGCCACACTTCAAAGCCGTCTCCACCGAATCCGTCAGCCGCTGGGTCATTCCCTCGGCGATCACCAGGCGGTCGACCACGACATCGATGGAATGACTGGCCTTGGGCTCCAAACGCGGTGGCTTGCCCGCGACGAGTTCCACGATCTGTCCGTCCACCCGGGCCCGGACAAATCCCTCGCGGGCGAGCCGTTCCAACACGTCCCGAAATTCCCCGCGTTGTGCCTCCACCACCGGGGCCAGCAACATCAGTCGGCTACGCGCCGGTAGAACGAGGAGTTTATCCACGATCTGGCTGGTGGTCTGATGCGTCATCGGCGTGCCGGTTTCCGGATCATGCGCCTTGCCGGCATTGGCATAGAGCAGGCGGAGAAAATCGTAGATTTCGGTCGTGGTGGCGATCGTCGAGCGCGGATTCGCCCCGCTGGTCCGTTGTTCAATGGCAATGGCGGGAGAGAGTCCATCGATGCGATCGACGTCGGGCTTTTCCATCTGATCGAGGAATTGCCGGGCATAGACGGAAAGCGACTCCACATACTTGCGCTGCCCTTCGGCAAAAAGCGTGTCAAAGGCGAGCGACGACTTGCCCGAGCCGCTGGGTCCGGTGATGACCACGAGCCGGTCGCGGGGAATTTCCAGCGACAGATTTTTCAGATTGTGTTGCCGGGCTCCGGTGACCCGAATGCAGGACGGTGACGACACGGCGTAAATGGAACAGACGTCCGGGAGGGTGTCAGGGCGGATGCGTGGGGAATCCGACCCTTCACAGACGTCAACGCCAATTCCATTTTGCAACCCTCCTCCCTTGGCCGAACCTCTTCCCCCAAAGCACCACTGTCCCACTGCTCATGAACTCACCCGGAGTCAGCTTGTCCGGTATTCCTTCCGTAATAGCGAAATGACCGAACCCGATCAAAAATGCCCCCGCTGCGGTGGACGGGTGCGCAGTGCGCAAATCGACGCGCTGTGTCCCGTCTGTTTGCTGGAATCGGCGCTCGGCAATTCGCTGGAGAGCGACAGCCCCACCCCGGCGCCGGCCGCACCCACCAGCAATGCGCTCCGATTGCCGGAGCCGCCGGCCCGACTGCGCTATTTC
Source organism: Verrucomicrobiota bacterium (assembly GCA_043732975.1). Lineage (GTDB taxonomy): Bacteria > Verrucomicrobiota > Verrucomicrobiia > Limisphaerales > UBA9464 > CANIZL01. Next base: position 630 of record JAYTHD010000576.1, on the reverse strand, counting down.
GGTGATTATGAATTGATCGGCGAACTGGCGCGCGGCGGCATGGGCATTGTCTATCTCGCCCGGCAATCCTCACTGGACCGGCTCGTGGCGATCAAATTGCTGCTCTATGGTGGTTTTTCCTCGCCAGCCTTCGTCGACCGATTCCGCGTGGAAGCCACCGCGGCGGCGCGATTACAACATCCCGGAATTGTCGGGATCTTCGAAATCGGCCGGCACGAAGGACAGCACTTCTTCTCGATGGAATACGTCGAGGGCGAAGACCTGTCGCGCCGGGTCCAGCGTCAGCCACCCACGCCCCGCGAGGCCGCCAGTTTGATCGCGGAAGTCGCTGAAGCCGTCCACCACGCCCACCAGCACGGCGTCCTGCACCGGGATCTGAAACCGGCGAATGTGTTGATCGACCACGCAGGTCACGCCCGGGTGACCGATTTCGGTCTGGCGAAGCGCCTCGACAAGGAATCGGAATTGACCGCCACCGGCGAAATCCTGGGGTCCCCGAGCTTCATGGCCCCGGAGCAGGTGCGGGGAGATTCCTCGACCGTGGGCGTCCCGGCGGATGTCTATGGGTTGGGCGCGATGTTGTATCACGCCTTGACCGGAAGGCCGCCGTTTCAAGCCTCCACAGTCGCG
>JAYTHD010000575.1:0-3079 GCA_043732975.1 Verrucomicrobiota bacterium | reverse complement strand
GGTGGTCGCCGGGTTGACCATCTCGGGATTTGTCACGCCGGACGGCAACCCCATGACCATGGTGCTCATGTTTCTCCCCCTCCACGTCCTGTACGAAATCAGCGTCGTGATCGCCTGGTTCTGGGACCGCAAAGCCCGGGCGATGGAGGCCAGGACCGAGACCTGAGCCTTCCCGCCCGTCGATCAATGGCCAAGGGAGCATCCGGGAGCCGCCGGTGCCCCTGGCGAGGGCCGGGACCGACGGGACGTTTATCGCGCCGCGGCCGGACGCTGAAAAACCTCAACCGAGTGTCGCCGGCGCCGCGGCCGGTGAGCCGCTCTGGACAAACTGGAAGGCCGCCCGCATCAGCGCCGGAGCGCTGGAGAGGCTCAGCTTTTCCTTGATCCGAGCGCGGTACGTTTCAATCGTTTTGACGTCCAACTTCAACTGCTCGGCGATCTGCTTGGTTTCAAATCCCTGACCGATCAGTTCAAACACCTGCAATTCCCGATCACTCAACGTATCGAGCGCGGATCCCGCGACGGGCTTCTTGCGGCCACCCACCTTGTTGATCAAGGCCCGCGAGATCATTTCCGGGCTCAGGTATACCTCGCCCGCCACCACCTTGCGCACCGCCTCCGTGACCTGCTCGGGTTTGGCAGTCTTGCGGAGATATCCGAGGGCCCCGGCTTCCAGCACGCGCGGCGCGTACAACTGCTCCTCGTGGGCGGAAAACACGAGAATCTTGAGTCGCGGCAACGCCGCCAACAGATCCCGCACCAAGGCAAAGCCGTGACTTTCATTCAACGTCAAATCAACGATCACCAAATCAGGCTTCAATACCGGCACCTCCGCCAGCGCCTTCTGCGAATCCGCGCTCCACCCGCACACCTCCAGTTCCAGCTCGTTTTTCAAGTGCTGCACCAAAAATGCGCGGACGACCGGATGATCATCCACCACATACATGCGCAATCCCCGGCACACCGGCCCCGCCGTTGCCATCGGGGTGGAGGGCGACAGACCCGGCTTCCGACCGTTGGCTCCCGGCGGTGGATGAACCGGCGTGTAACGCGGCACTGGCGGGGCGGAGGTTTTTTTTAGTTCCATGACGAGAATGCGGTCCATTACGGCCTGGATCATTTGTAGTCTTTACCCTGATAAAAGTAAACGAACATTTTCTTGCGATGGCTTTAATCGAAAATTTTTAGTGTGCCGTTGCGAGGAACCCACTTCACAATTCCTGCCCCTGGGCATCGCCCCAGTCCAGAGCCTCCAGCGACCTCTCTCCGTCGCGCCAAAACCACCGGGATCGTCCGACGCCCCGGGCAGACAACCGAGGCGGAAACGGATTCCATTTGTTTTCCGGTTTCACCCTCCCGAGTGTTCCGCGTGGCATCAACCTGGCTAAAGGATTCACCGGAGCGGCGCATCATCGTGGTCGCCACCGGCGTTCTGTCCTTGGATCAGATCACCAAAGGCATTGTCGCCCACACCCTGGAGTACGGGGATCAGCGCGACGTCCTGCCCGGTTTCTTCCGCTGGGTCCACTGGGGCAACACCGGGGCGGCCTGGAGCCAGTTTGCCGGCAACAACAGTGCCCTGGCTGTGGTGGCGTGTGCGGCCCTGTTGGCCTTTTGGCGCTGGCGTCACCAATTCGAAGCCCACCGCCATGGCGGACAGATCGCGCTGGGGTGCCTTTTCGGCGGCATCATCGGGAACCTCATTGATCGGCTCTGGCGTCGCCACGTCGTTGATTTCCTCTATTTTTACTGTCGAACCCGAAGCGAACGGGAAATCGGATTTCCCGCCTTCAACGTGGCCGACATGGGCATCACCACGAGCGTGATCCTGCTGCTTTTCCTCGCCTGGAGAACTCCCCCCACGCCCCCAACGCCCGGGTCTGCATCGTCGCCACTGGCGCCGCAAAACACGACGACGCCCTCCGCCCCGCGCGCCTGATCTTCGAACCGATTCAAGAAGCCGGCGTCGCCAAGGATCGGACATCCACCTCGTCCCCGGTCGACAGAAAATGCAACCAGCTTGACGTCACCCGGCGTCCGAACAGCCGTTCAACCGCCAGGGCATACAGGGCCAGTTGCGGCGCATAGGCCGCCGCCTTGGACGACACCCCGGAGGCCGATGGAACCCGGTCGGTCTTGTAGTCCAGCAGCCAGGCAGAATCGGCGCCCAGACAGACCAGGTCGATCACTCCTTGAACCACGACGAACTCCGACTCCTGCAAGCCGGGATCCGGATGGAAACCCAATTGGCGCAAATCTCCCATCGTCAATCGCAGGGTGAACGGCAGTTCCCGACGCACGTCCTGAGGCCGGCAGCGAATTTCCCCACCCAGTGCCCCGTGCCAAAAACGAACCAGGGCGGGGACGTCCAGCGCCGAGGCTTCCGCCGCGGTAAACCGGCCCTCCCTCACCAGTCGATCGGCTTCGGCGACCAACGCTCCAGCCGAATGGGTCTGCTCCAGGACGACGTATTCGAGAAAGCGATGATGCAATAGTCCCCGCTCCACCGCGGTGACGTCCGCCGGTGCCGAAGCGTCGCCCCGCAATTCGTCATCGTCCGGGACGCGAAGGGGCCATGCAGAGGTCTCCAACCTTTGGATCGTGAATCGTGCCGCTTCTTCATCGGCATCCTTCGAGTGGCGCTTGCGCAGCCCCGTCACCGTCGCCTTGGCCGGCTCATGCGTCGCCGCGCGATGAGCGTACGGGGCCAGGTGCAGCGGCAGGAGGGCTCGGGGTCCACTTGCCGGCACGTCGTCGACCATCGACACCTCGATCGTGGGAAGATCCGTCTCCGGCCAAACCCGCCAGCGAAAACACGGGGTGGATCCCTCCGCGCCCGGCGTCCATTCCACTCCCGCCCAGCGCCGCAAGGCGGGGCCGAGCCAGTCCAAAGGCGCCCGGGCCGATTCCAATTCATCCACCGACAGCGGTGGCCCGGCCGTGTGGTTTGTGGAAACGACGGTGTTCCATTTTTCCATCCGGGACACCGAGGCCGTGCCGTACAGGAGCAGGTAATCTGCCGCCCGCGTGAAGGCGACGTAGAGCAAGCGGGCCTCCTCGCCCCACTGCTCGCGCCGCA
>JAYTHD010000574.1:0-3552 GCA_043732975.1 Verrucomicrobiota bacterium | reverse complement strand
TCTTCCAACGCCGATTGGACCACGCATTCATCCGCGCCAAAGGCGCAATGACTCTCCAGCCCAGGGCAACGCCCTGGGAACCGGGACCAAATAAACCCTCCCTGCCCTGACAGGGCGAAACTCGGCGGACGACCGCGCCCCAACATGCGGTGGGCTGCCGACGACAATCACCCGCCGCGTGCCGCACCCTCGCCTGTTTCAAATGGGTTGGTTCAATCCCACACATATCGTTCGTCGTACGCCACCTTGTATCGCTCCAAAAACTTCCGAAACTCCTCCTGAAACGTCACTTTCCGATGGTGTTCTTCCTGGTTCTGGATGTAATGAATCACGGCGTCAGCTTGCGATTCGCCGATGGAGAACGCGCCGTACCCGGCCTGCCAGGTGAACTCCGGCACGCCGCTTTCGGCTTTCATCCATTTGGAAGAACTTTTCTTCGCTTCCTCCACCACCTCCGCCTGCGAAATCGTGCGGCCCAACGCAAACAGGATGTGAACGTGGTCCGCCACGCCGCCAATTTGGAGAGACGGCGATTTGAGGTTGTGGAGAATGCCAGCCAGGTAGGCGTGCAGGCGCGGACGGATTTCCGGACCGATCAGCGATTCTCGATGCTTGGTGCTGAAGATCAGGTGAACGAGAACTTTGGAAAGGGATTGGGGCATTTCGAGTATCGCCCTTTCAGGGCTGCTAAATGGTTTGGTGGCGGAGTTCCCAGGGCGATGCCCTGGGCTGACGGGTAATTGCGCCTATGGCGCGTGGAAGTCGCCGCGCGATCATGTGTCCAAGATATCCGCCACGTTGCTGGCGATGCTTTGCGATTTCCTACTTCCAGCCTTTGGGAGTCTACTTCAGTTCCGGACTTAAATGACAACACCACTCAACCACTTCAGATCCTGATCCGGCGCGGCCATTGTTGATTGGCCTCCCAGAACGTCTTCTTGAGTTTGATTCGCGGCTCGTCGGCGGCCGGTTGGACGCGTCCGTCGGCGTCGCTTGCGCGGGAGACCAGGGTGTGTTCGCCCGGGGCCGGATTCTTCCAGTCGAAATGCCAGAGGGTCCAGGTGAACTTCGCGTCGCGCGGCTTGGACTCCAAGACCACCTTCTGCCACGGGCCGTCGTCGATCTTGAGATCCACGGCCGTCAATGGCGTGCCGTCCGACCACGCGGCGCCGGAGATGCGGATCGTGCCGTCGGGGCGGCGGACGGCGCGGGCCGCCAGCGACTTCACATTGATGTTGCAGACGGAGGTCTCACGCCAGTTGGTGGTCTCAGGCCCCCGTTCTTCGCCGCGGATGGTGACATATTCGCGCGCCATCCATTTGCCCATGAAGCGGCGGTCGAGGAGATCGATGCGTGTCAGCCATTTCACCCAGGCGATGCCGAACCAGCCCGGCACCACGAGCCGCACGGGCGCCCCATGGAGATCCTCCAGCGGTTGGTCGTTCATCGCCCACGCCAGAATTACCTCGTCCTCCAGCGCGTGTTCCAGGGCGAGACTGCGGGCGAAATTCTGCGTGAAATCCTGGTCGCGGATCTTTTCGGTTTTTTCGTCGGCGCCATAGAAGACCACTTCCTTCGACCGCTTCATCAGTCCGCATTCGCGCAGCAGGGGTGCCAGGGGTGTGCCCGTCCACTTGATGTTGCCGATGGCACCCATGAACCCGATGCCGGCGCCGTTGCCACCGCATTCGAGAGTGGCCAGGATGCTTTTCTGCCGGCGCTTTTGCAGCTCGGCCAGCGTGAAGGTTCTCGGCGTCTTGAGGTAGCCGGTCACCTCGAGCTTCCACTTCTCCCGATCCACCTTGGGCTTCGGATAGTGGCTGACCTCGTAGAGTTGTGGATTCGGCGTCACCCAGGTGGTCAGGTCCTGCCAATAGATCCCCCGCCCCTTGGCCTGGCCGTCCAGGAAGGGGATGACTTCCTCACCCACCGCCGGTTCCAAACCGAGCGCGGATAAGGGCCGCGCCGCCAGGGAATAAGCCGCCAGCGCCACGGAGCCGCGCAGTACGTCCCGACGTGACAAGGGATTCATGCGCGGATCGTGCGCCAAAAGGCGTCCGGGTGGCAAGTCGGTCTCGCCGATAATAAATGTGCGATTCGACTTAACCGCCGTTGCCACTCAACGATCTGTTGTGAAAGGAGTCCAATCAGGACGTGCGGCGTCCTGGAATCCCGAAGGTCCCCAAATCCTCCGTTGACTCGATGACCATTACACTTTGCGATTTGCCCGCAGGGTCCCGAGAAACAAGGATGGGTTGGGTGCCGATCCGTCCGCCTGCTCGAATCGGTCCGTCCTTTACCCATGGAATCCAGCGTTCCCGCGTCCGACGCCGTCCGACCGAAGCCTTCCCGGCTCCGGCGCTCGCTGCGTTGGTGCCGGCGGATCGCCCTCGTCGTCTTCCTGCTGCTGGTCTACGGTTTTGTCCATCTGAACCAGTTCGGCGTCCCCGATTTCCTCAAGCAGCCCCTCCTGCAACAGCTGCGTTCCCGCGGCTTGTCGCTCGATTTCTCCCGGCTCCGCGTCCGCCTCGGTCGCGGATTGGTGGCGGAAAACGTGACCATTGATCGCCCTGGAGAGCAGGCCGGCGAGCACTTTTACCTCGAAGAAGTCCAGTTGAAACTCGACTGGACGCCCCTGGCCGAATTCAGCGCTCCGCAAATCCTGGCCCTCAAGCTGCGCAACGGCCTGGTGCAAATTCCGATTCCGGACGACCCCGCGGCCGGCCCCCCCTATTTGTTTCAAGTGACCGACGTTTCCGGGATGTTGGTGTTTCTCGGACCGGAGGAGTGGGAGCTGCGATCCCTCGAGGCGACCTCCCACGGCGGCCAGTTCCGCGCCGCGGGCAATCTCACGAACGTCTCCGTCCTCCGCTCCCGACGGCCGAACAAACCGGCCTCGATGGCGTGGAAACGCACGCTGCGTCGCCTCGGTCGGACGCTGGACAAGGCTCAGTATTCCGGCCCGCCGATGGTTTCGATCGCTTTCCACGCCGACTTGCGTGCCGCCCGACAGTCCACCGCAGATATCGAAGTGAAGGCGCCCGGAGTTCGTTACGCCGGCAGCGAGTTCAAGGACATCACCGCGACTGCGCAGTTCAATCAACCGCCAGGCACTGACAATCTTCTTCCCGCGGTCCTGCGAATCGAAGCGGCCGAAGCCGTCACCCGCTGGGGTTCTCTCTCCGATTTCACCCTCGATGCTGCCGGGGGCCTCTCCGCCACCAACGCCTTTCCGGAATCGCTGGCTTGGTCGATGCGCGCCCAGGGCCTGCGGTCCCCGTGGGGATCCGCGGGGAAGTTATCGCTGCAGGGCACGACCACCGGCACCAATCGCACCTTCACGTCGCGAATCTCGCTCGACGCCGAGCGTATCGCCGCATCGCTCTCCAATGCCCCCATCGCGCTCGACCGAATGCAATTGTCGCTGACCGCACGGCATTCCCTCACCAATTGGCTGGACGGCGCGGGCGAGTTGACGGCGACGACGCTGCAGAGTCCGTGGAGCGAATTGGACCGCCTGTCGTTGCAACTATCGGCCAGCCATTCGTTGCC
>JAYTHD010000573.1:0-7918 GCA_043732975.1 Verrucomicrobiota bacterium | reverse complement strand
TGAGGCCGGGTTGCATGGGAGGTTATTTCAAATCCTTCTTGCTCAGGAGAATCACGCCCACCATGGCCACGAGGAGCAGGAGCGACAGGATCTCGAAGGGAAGCAGATAAGTCTCGAAGAGAATTTTGCCCAGGGGCTTGGTCTCACCCGCGAGCAACCTGTCGGAAGGCGCGAGTGGCACGGCCTGGGTGATGGCCTTGATCAGAATGCCGGCGATGGCGGCCACCGCGAGGGTCCCGGCGCCCAGGGTCAAGGTCTTGATGCGACGGCGGTCCTCCTCCTTGAGATCCAGCAACATGATCACGAACAGGAACAGCACCATCACGGCGCCCGCATAAACGAGGACCTGGACGGCGGCGAGAAAGAAGGCGTGGAGCAGGACGAACAACCCGGCCATGGACACGATCGTCAGTACCAGGAACATCGCGTTGGTCACCGGGTTGCGATTGAAGGGATTCGCCACCGTCAGGAAGCCGAATCCCAGCGTCAACGCCGCCAGGCCGTAAAATAGGATGTCAGTCAACTCAGGCATGGCAGTAGATCTCCGGGGCCATCAGGACTTCACCGGGAACACTTCCTGTTCGCGGGCTTCCTCCAGCTTATGTTTCCACTTTTGAATGCCACCCTGCACGCCACCCAGGGCAAGCAGCTTTTCCTTGTCATAGATCATCTCGCCGCGGGCCAGCCCGGTGAGGGAATAATCCTGACGCAGGAAGATCGCCTCCTCCGGGCAAACCTCCTGGCACAGGCCGCAGAAAATGCACCGGAGCATGTTGATCTCGAATTCCTCCGGCATCTTTTCGGCGCCCACGCGGTCCGCCGGCTGCCCACCGGGTCCCGGCGGCGTGATCTTGATCGCCTTGGGCGGACAGATGAATTCGCAAAGCTGGCAGCTGACACATTTGGTGGCGCCATCCTGATCGCTGACCAGATACGGAGCCCCGCGGTAGCCTTCTTCGACCCTCCATGGTACCTCCGGATAGTAGCCCTCACCGGTGGCCTTGGCCGCGTTATTCCCGCGGAAAACCGTATTGGCAAAATGCTTCGCCGTCACCTTCAAGCCGCCGAGGAGGGCGGGCAGATAAGTCTTTTCAGCGAAGGTCAACGGCTTGCGATCTACAACGATGGCCATAAGCGTGAGTTCAGGGGTTCAAATGCGGAAGCGCCATCAGGATGGCCGTGACAAGAATGTTGGCGAGCGCCAGGGGAATGAAGGTTAGCCAGCCGAGATCCATGAGCTGATCATACCGAAAGCGGGGCAACATCCAGCGCACCCAGATGAACAGCACCATGAAGCCACACAGCTTCACCACGAACCAAAGGATGTGACTGAGACCCGCCAGGACGGATTCCGCCGGCGACGCGCCCCAGGGCGGTTGCCAACCGCCGAAGAACAGCGTGACCATCATCGCCGAACTAGCGATCATGTTCGCGTATTCACCCAGGAAAAAGAGGGCGAACTTCATCGAGCTATATTCGGTGTGATAGCCGCCCACCAGTTCGGTTTCGGATTCCGGCAGATCGAACGGCAACCGATTGGTTTCGGCAAAGGCCGCCACCAGAAAGATCACGAACGCGAGCGGCTGGCGGAAGACCAGCCAGTTCCAGAAGCCGCCGGCCTGATTTTCGATGACCTTGGAAAGATTCAGATCGCCCACCAGCATGAAGATCGCGACGACACTCAGGCCCATGGCGATTTCATACGAAATCATCTGGGCCGTCGAGCGGATGCCGCCGAGGAAGGGGTATTTGGAATTCGACGCCCAGCCGGCCAGGACGATGCCGTAGACACCCAGCGATACGATCCCAAATGTGTAGAGAATACCCACATTGAGATCGGCAATCACCATTTGCTCACCGCGGAGCCGCGAACCGAAAGGAATGACCGCAACCGTCAACAACGCCGGAATCACCGCGATGGCCGGGGCCAGCCAGAAATAAATCGTGCGGACATACGCGGGGGTGAAGTCCTCCTTGAGGATGAACTTCAAACCGTCAGCCATTGGCTGGAAGATGCCCAATCCCTGCAGAAACTTGCCAATCACCGGAATCTTCAGGGCCAGGGGCGGCGCCGTGCGATTCGGACCCACGCGGTCCTGGATGAAGGCCGAAACCTTGCGCTCCACCAGCACCGCATAGGCGACCATCGTCATCACGACACCGAAGACGATGCCGATCTTGAGCGCGCTATAGACCACGAAGGCCGCGGTCGGATTATAATTAAGCCAGTCGAACATGGGGTAGTGGGGCTGGTACCTAAATTGTGACGGTGAGACCACCATCGCCTAACTTCGCCCATTCCAGTCCGGCGAGTGCGGGCACCTCCCGGGCCATCTGATTGAACAACCCTTCGAGGCTGGTGAAGCCATTGCGACCCGTCACGCCATGGACAAGTTCGTGGAGGAATTCCCATTCGGGACGCGCGTCACCCACGGGCTCGATGGCCTTGAGGAACCGCTGCACCCGACCCTTGATGTTGATGAACGTGCCGCGTTTTTCCGCCGGCGCACAACCGGGCAGCAGGTAGTGGGCGGCCGCCGCCGTTGGATTGGCCAGCACATCGCTCACGACCAATAACTCCAGTTTCCCCAGCAATTCCGCGGGAATTCCGTGTCGGGTCACGTCTTCACCGAAGACGATCAGGGTCTTGATCGATCCCCCGCGAATCCCGTCGGCGATCGCCGAGAGACGCGAACCCACCACGGCGGGAGCAATGCCCGTGAGGCGTGCCCCATTCGTGTTGGGATTGCGATCCGCACTGACCAGCAATTTGTCGGCAGCCTGCGCCCGCGGAACCGCGTCGGTCAACGCACCCAGGCGCGTCGCCAGTTGCTGGATCAGATAAAGCTCCTCCGTCGTCTGCCGCGCACTGGCAATCACTGCCGCAGTGCCCGTCGGGACGGCCGCCAAACGCGCCGTCAGTTCCTTCACCGCCGTCGCCCAATTGGACTTCTGGCCGCGAATCTTCACTTCGGTGAGGCGATCCGGACGGTGAATCCACTTGTAGTTCAAGCGGCCGTGGTCGCACATCCAGGGGCCGTTGACCGCGTCATTTTCCCGCGGTTCATAGCGGTGAATCGTTTCCTCGCGGGAACCGATGGTGATATTGCAACCGGTGCCGCAACTCGTGCAGAGGCTCTTGCTTTCCTTGAGGAACCAGACCCGCATCTTGAAGCGGAAATCCTTCGACGTCAGTGCGCCCACCGGGCAGAGGTCCACCGTGTTCAGGGTGTAGTTGTTGTCGAACGTCAACCCCGGCGCCGCGGCAATCGTGCTGTAGGAACCGCGATTGACAATGCCGAGTGCGTCGTCACCGGCGATATCCTTCGTGAACCGGATGCAACGGGTGCAAAGAATGCACCGCTCGTCATCCAGCACGATGCGCGGTCCCAGATCCACCGCCTTGGGCTTGTGGACTTTCGTTTCAACAAACTGGCTCGTGGCCTGGCCATGCTGCACCGAATATTCCTGGAGCTTGCATTCACCGGCTTGATCGCAAATCGGGCAATCCAGCGGATGGTTGATCAGCAGGGATTCCAGCACCGCCTCGCGCATCTGCTTGGTGGCAGTCGAACTGGGATAAAGCTCCATGCCCGGCGAAATGGGCGTGGCACAACCAATCGCACCCCGAGGCGTGCCGGGTTCATACGGCAGGACCGATCGTGCAATCTTGACCGAGCCGTCCTCGTTCTTCACGGGCTGGCGGGTGGCCGGATCCATCACCGGCGTCCCGAACTCGACCAGGCACATCCGGCAATTGCCGGCGATCGGCAGTTTGGGATGATAGCAGTAGTGAGGAATCTCAATTCCCGCGAGCGCGCAGGCCTGCAGCATGGTCGTCGCCTGCGGTTTGCCCTGCCAGTCCGGCATCGTCTTCGGCACCTGCAAGGTCCGGCCGTCGACTTTGATCGTCACAGTTTCCACCGGCGGCGGGCCGGCCGGAGCAGGTGCGGGAGCGGGGGTCGTAGCAGTGGACATGCTCAAGCGTGGGTGGAGGTGGCGGGCCGCTGTTGTTGTTGCTTTTGCGCGGCCTCATCCGCGGCGCCCTTCGATTCAAACTCCTCGCGGAATTTCTTCACAAAGCTCAATACCGGCCACGCGGCCGCTTCGCCGAAGGCACAGATCGTGCGGCCTTGAATGTTCTGCGCGATATGCAGGAGATACTCCGCATCGATCTTCCGACCCTCCCCGTGGGAGAGCCGGTGCGTGCCCTTGGCCAGCCACAGCGCGCCTTCGCGGCACGGGGTGCACTGGCCGCAACTTTCGTGGGCATAGAATTCCGACAGGTTCGCCAGTGTCTCCACCATGCTCCGGCTGTCATCCAGCACGATGATCGCCCCGGAACCCGACATCGTCCCAGCTGCCTGGAGGGAATCAAAATCATAAGGCAGATCCAGCAACGGCACGTCGACCGTCGTCATCTGCCCATCGGCCCCTTTGCGCCTGAGTTTGAAGACCTCGCCCGCCTTCAGGACCTTGGACGAAGAACCGCCCGGAATGATCGCTTTGAGGCTGCGACCCGGCTTCAGACCGCCACCAAAATTCACATCCAGTATCAACTGCCCCAGCGTCACCTTGCCGACTTCGATCTCGAAATATCCCGGCTTCTGGACATCGCCGCTCAGACTTACCAGGCGGGTCCCGGTATTGTTCGGCGTCCCCAGTTTCGCGTAATTGGCCGGCCCCATTTCCACGATGTGCCGGACCGCCGCGAGCGTTTCGACGTTATTGACGATCGTGGGGCACATATAGAGCCCCAGCACCGCGGGAAAATAAGGCGGTTTGATCCGCGGATACGCCCGCTTGCCTTCCAGCGATTCGATCAACCCGGTTTCCTCGCCGCAGATATAGGCACCCGCACCGCGGTGGACGTGGATTTCCAGGTCGTAGCCGGTACCGAGAATGTTCTTGCCGAGAAACCCCTTTACCCGCGCCTCCTTCAGGGCCTGGTTCAGGATGCGCGCGCCGTGCGGCATCTCACCGCGAATATAAATATAGGCCAGCTTGACGTCATTCGCCCAGCACGAGATCACCATGCCCTCGATCAGCTGATGCGGATCCTTGTGGAGAATCTGGCGATCCTTGAACGTGCCCGGCTCCGACTCATCGGCGTTGCAAATCAGATAAATGGGTTTGCCGCTGCGACGATCGACAAAGCTCCATTTCAACCCCGCGCTGAAGCCGGCCCCGCCCCGGCCCCGCAGTCCGGACGCCTTGACGTCTTCGCGAATTACTTCCCGGGGCGAAAGTTTTTTTCCATCCGGCAGCTCCCGCGGAGCGGTCGCCAGCGCCTGGCGCAGCGCCTGGTAGCCACCGTGTTGGAGATAGCACTCGATGTCCGCGGTGTAACCCGGGGAATCCAGGTGCTTGAGAAGAAGCTTGTACTGTTCGGCCATGGGTGCTTGACTCAGGGGTTCAACCGGCTAGCGTGCCGCCGCTTCCGGCTTGCCCGATGGTGTAACGGTAGCACAACAGATTCTGGATCTGTTTGTCATGGTTCAAATCCATGTCGGGCAGCCAATTCCCCGGGAGGGACATCCTCAGGCCGGTTTTTTCAAGGGCTTTCATGGGGGGATTCATTTCGACAATAAGCGATCCGCCTCGGAAAGGCTGAGTTTGGCGCGCAGGTCGTCATTCACCATCACCACCGGGGCGTTGCCGCAATCCGCGAGGCATTCGACAAATTCGACGGTGTATTTCCCGTCCGGCGTGGTCTGCGCCACGTGCTTGTGCGGGTCCAGACCGAGCTTCTTGCAAAAATGATCCCGCAACGCCCCGCTGCCCGCCAGCGCGCAGCTCAGGGTGCGACACACCTTGATCTGCGTCTTGCCCAGCGGTTCCTGGCGGAACATCGGATAAAACGTCACGAGCTCGTAAACATTGATCGGCTGCAGTTCGAGCTTGCGCGCCGTCCAGGCCATCGCCTCCTCTGAAATGAAACCGAAATGCTCCTGCAGGGCATGCAGGTACATCAGCGACGCACTTCGCTTGACCGGATAATGCGTGGTCAGCTCGTCAAGCTCGGCTTCCAGATTGGCAGGAACGGAAAAAGCCATGATTGAAATTTCCTAGCGATCGCACTCGCCCATCACGAAATCGATCGAACCCAGGATCGACACCACGTCGGACATCATGTGCCCGGGGAGCACCCGGGGCAGGATGCTCAGGTTCACGAACGAGGGGGCGCGAATCTTCATCCGGTGCGGCGTGCCGCCGCCCTTGCTGTGAATGAAGAACCCAAGCTCACCCTTGGGATTCTCCGCACCAAAATAGATTTCCCCCGCCGGGGCATTGACGCCCTGGGTGACGAGCATGAACTGATGGATCAATTCCTCCATGCCCGTCAGTACCTTCTGCTTCGGCGGCAGGATCGTTTTGCCATCCGGAATATTGATGGGTTCACCCGCCGCATTGTCGGGACCGCCCGGCAGGCGGTCGAAACACTGGCTGAGCAGGCGCAGGCTTTGTCGCATCTCACCCATGCGCACCTGATAGCGATCATAACAATCGCCGACCGATCCGATCACCACGTCGAAATTCAAATCCTTGTAGCAAAGGTAGGGCGCCGCCTTGCGCAAATCATGATCAACACCGGAGCCGCGCAGGTTCGGACCGCTCAAGCCATACGCGACGGCCGCCTCTTTGCTGATAATCCCAACATCCCGCGTCCGGTCGACAAAGATCCGATTTCGCGTCAGCAACTGGTCCGTCTCCTTGAGCGTGTGCTCGCATTCCACGATGAATTTGCGGCATTGATCCACGAAGCCGGACGGCAAATCCCGCGCGACACCGCCGATGCGGGTATAACTCGTGGTGAAACGCGCCCCGGTGAGGCGTTCACAGAGATTGTAGATCTTCTCCCGCTCAGTGAACGTGTGCAGGAAGACCGTCATTGCACCGACGTCCATCGCATAGGCGCCCAGTCCCAGCAGATGCGAGGAAACCCGCGCCAGCTCGCAACAAATGACCCGGATGTACTGGCAGCGGGGCGTCAACTGGGTGTCGATGCCCATCAACTTTTCCACCGCGAGGGCATAGGCGACGTTATTGGCCAGCGGTGCCAGGTAGTCCAGTCGATCCGTGTACGGGATGAACTGGGTATACGTCATATTCTCGGCGATCTTTTCGTCGCCCCGATGCAGATACCCGATGTCCGGCACTGCCCGTGTGATCGTTTCACCGTCGAGCTCCACCAGAATCCGCAGGACGCCATGGGTGGAGGGATGGGACGGGCCCATGTTCACCACCAGCTTGTCACCCTGGATGTCCTGAAGATCCTCGGTGCTGTCCAAACCCATTGCGAGCCCGACCCCAGCCCCGGCCCCGGGCACGGCCGGCAGCTTGGGCGAATTGGGCGCCCGCCCGGCCGCATCTTTGAAAGTGATCTCCTGTACGGCCATAGTTTATTTCTCCTCAGGATGGCGCACACGCGGCTCCCGGGCGGTCGCATCGCGCACACCGGCCACCGTCACAAACGGTCCGCCTTCCATCGGCGCCGGGCGGGTAAACGCCACTTCCGGCAGATCCGTGGCCTTGCCCGCCAGCGGGAAATCCTTCCGCAACGGGAAGTACGGATAGCCCTCCCACATCAGGATGCGCCGTAGATCCGGATGCCCCTGAAAACGGATCCCCATCATGTCGTAGGACTCGCGTTCGTGCCAATCCGCGGTCGGCCAGATCGTGCTGACCGTCGGCAACTCGGACTTCTCCTCGCTGACATCGACGCGCAACCGCAGGTGCACGCCATGCCCGATCCCGGAAAGCTCGTAAACCACCGTCCAACGCGGGTCGCTGCCGTAGTTGTCGATGCTGCTCAGATCGATCAGGTAATCGAAACCCAGCTCGTTGCGGGCGTACTGGCAGACTTCCGCGATCCGGTTGGCATCGCCGACCTGCAGGGAGATTTCGCCGCGGAATT
>JAYTHD010000572.1:0-2963 GCA_043732975.1 Verrucomicrobiota bacterium | reverse complement strand
ACTGGTGTAACATTTTATTCATCGACAAGAGGTTTTCTCCCGGCGAGAAAACTGTCGATTCGCTGTGGTTGGCGGTTTGCTTCACGGCTTTTTTATCATCCAAAGGAAGTTACCCCATGATGCAGAATACGGTTCGCAACTTCGCCTCGATCGGGGCGGTCATTATCCTCGCCCTCGGCGCCGGATTCGGACAGGCGCAAGCCGGGGTGGTCACGAGTTCTCTGGACGACAGCAGCCTCGGCAGCCTGCGCCAGATCATCGCCAACGCCGCTGTGGGTGAGACCATCACCTTCGACCCCAGCCTCATCGGCAAGACGATCGTTCTCGCGAGCGGCCAGTTGGTGCTCACAAAGAATGTGCAGATCGCTGGCCCCGGAGCGGATCAATTGAAGATCAGTGGCAGCGGTGTCAGTCGTGTTTTCTACGTCAACTCTGGCGTCACCGCGACCATCTCGGGGCTGACGATTGCCAATGGGAACGGCATGGACCCCGTGCCGTCCACCGGCGGAACGGCAGGGGGCGTGGTGCTCGCAAATTCGGGGACGAATATTCTCTCCGGCACCACGACAGTCACTGGTGGTACTCTGGTGCTCAACCCCGGAACGGTGATTCCCACGGGCAGCGCGACGACGACTGTGAATACGGTCCTCACGACGAGCGCAGGTGGGCTCGTGAATGTCGGCAGCGGCAGTCTCATCCCCACTGGCGCGAATTCTTCCATCGGCTCTGCAGTTGTGACCGGAGGAACCCTGACGGCGAATTCCGGAGCGCTCACGCCAACCGGCACGCCGACGACGGTGAATGCAAGTCTGGCGACAACCGGGGGCGGCCTCGTGAAGACGGGTGCCGGCACGCTCGTCCTCGCAGGCACGAACACCTACACGGGCTCCACGGCGATCACCGGTGGTACTCTGGTGCTCAATGCCGGAGCGGTTTTGCCGACCGGAACGAGTGCGGTGACGGCGGCCAACGGGACCGTGCTCACTGGCAGTCCGACGCCGGTTTTGACGAATGGCGGCACCCTCGTTCTGAACGGTGGGACTTCGCCCACCACCGGCGGGACACTCGCGACGACCGGCAATGTGGGCGGGACGAGTTTGGGCAGCACTTCAGGGGGAACATTGGTCTTGGGCGGCGGAACGTTGACGCCGGGGCCTGGTTCGCTGGATACGACAGGCGGCCTCGGCGGTGGCCCTGGCGGAGGCCTCGGCGGTGGCATCATCGTAATCCGAAGCACCGGCGGCGGCATTTACAACGACGGCGGAATCCTCACGGTCAGTGATTGCACGATCGCCGACAACACGATGGGGGCAGGGATTTTCACCCACGGGAATTTCAATATCAGTGCGACGCCTGCAATCTCGGGTGGTCTGAAGCTGATCAATTGCACGGTCTCCGGCAATTCGGGCCCCGTCGGCGGTATTCAAAATGGCGGGCTCGGCACGACCACCGTGGTCAACGGCACCATCGCGGGAAATAGGGGCGATTTTGCAGGTGCCAGCTACAACGACTTCGGCGCACAACTTACTTTGAGTAACAGCACGGTTTCGGGAAACATCGGAGGATCTTTTCCGCCCTCTTTGGAGGCCGCGGGCGGTGTCCGCATGGCGGGCGGCAGCTTGGTCGTCAACGGAATCACCAGACTCAACTCGATCCTCGCGAGCAACACGATCTTCTCGAATAACATCGGAGGGAATTTTTATTCGGCTCAAGGAGGTGGCGTGGCGACGACTTCGAGCGGATACAACCTCTCCGACGACACGACGATGGCCGGGTTCCTCACCGGCCCCGGCGATTTGAACAGCACCCCTGCAGGTCTGGACATGGACGCGCAAGCTCAGCCCCGGCTTCAGGATAATGGTGGCCCGACGAAGACGATCGCCCTCCTGCCCGGCAGCGCGGCCATCGACAAGGGGATGAATCCATTCAACCCAAACCCGGCGCTCCCATCCGATCAGCGCGGCTTTCCCCGAGTTGCCAATGGCCGGCTTGATATCGGTGCGTTTGAAACGCAGACGCCGCGAAGCCTGACGATCGCGGTGCAGCGGGCGTTGCAGGCCATTCCGGCGACGACCGATCCGACTGGCCGCGCGCTCCGGGCTGCGCTCGACAGTCTCACGCTCAGCCTCTATCCGGCGTTTTGGGTGGACGATACGCATCTCACCATGTGGGGCCGCTGGGTCTTCAACGCGGATCGGTTCGCGGTCGAAGTGCTGACGCGCGTTGTCAAAGCGGGTGGACCGCGCGCGGCGGACGCGCAGGACTGGATCGACTACATCGCTGAGGCCGATGAGGTGCTGGCGAAAGTTGCCATTCGCGACGCAGCCGCCGGCGATCCCGGAAAGCTTGCCGAGGCCAATCGAGAGCTCGCAGCAGCGGAGCAATCGCTCGCCCAAAATAATTCCCGCGACGCCATCGAGCACTTTGCGAAGGCTTGGGAGCAGGCGCAGAAAGCGATGCGGAAGATTCCTCGCGTGCCTGTTGGCACGTAGGAGCCGTGGCTGGCGAGGAGGGTCGAGGCGACAAAGTTTCGGCCTGTGGCCATCTTCGAGGGCTGACCGCAACGGCGCGCTCGTATAAACTCGCGCATGCTTCGTTGCTCCGCCCTTGTCCTTCCATTTGTCCTGCTCGCCGGCTGCGCGCAGCCTTCCTACACCTATCGCTACGTCCCCGGAAAAACAGCCGACTTGTGCGACGGTTGTGCCATCGCGCCGCCGGGGGCTCCGGCGCAGGTGCAGGCTGCGGTCGCTGCTGCCAATCGGATTGCGGGTCTGCCCTATGCGCGTGGGGGCGGTCATGCGATTGGCGAGGCCAGCGTCTATGATTGTTCTGGCGCGACTTCCTACGTGCTCCGCGAGGCCGGGTTGCTGCACGACTCCATGCCGTCGCGAGGATTTCGCAGGTACGGCGAGCCTGGGGAAGGGGAGTGGATCAGCGTCTATGCGCGCAGAGGCCACGTCTTC
>JAYTHD010000571.1:0-2677 GCA_043732975.1 Verrucomicrobiota bacterium | reverse complement strand
GCCTCCGTTCGGCCCGTTTCCGGCACTGAACGCGCTTCCCTTTTTGCCGGCAGTGATCCCCGCCGTCGTCCTGGGCCAGTTCCCCGATGCCCCGCCGCGGTGGCAAAGCGAATTGCGGATCCTGCTGGATCGGAAGGGCCGCAAGGAACTCAAGGGACCGGTCACCTATTTTCTTGGTCCCGTTCGCCCTTCCGTAACGCCGTCAAGCGGGGCCCCCATGGCCGAACCTCCGCCGTGGTGGCCGGGAAAGCCCGAGTTCCGTTCCGCCTTGCCGCTGGCCCAGGCACAAGAGCTCAGTGTCCTGCGGGTACCCGATCCGGCTGAGAAGACGGCGATGGCAACGCTGGTGACCGGCGACGCACTGAGTCGCGGAGAACGGGTACTCGTCATCTCGGATTCCGAGCCGGCGGTTCGAGAGTTCGAACAGGCTTTGGATGGCGTCGGATTCGGCCGGCTTTGCGCCCGGACGAGCGACGGTGAAGGGGCCGGCACACCGCTCCTTCCGCAATTAATCAAGAAGTTCACCCCGATTCCCTCGTTTCCGCCCCCGGAAAACACGGCCACACTGGAGCGTCAATGGGAGGATTTGGTGGGTCAGTCGATGGCGACCGCCCGATTGCTCCATGAACCGGTGGCGGGTGGGCCCAGCTTTCACGAACTCGCGGGGGAATGGCTGGAACTACTCGCGGTGGTCCCGCCGGAAGCGGGCGAACCCGTCGAACCACCAGACATCGCCGAAGTCGAAACCCATCGTGAAGCGATCGAAGCCGCGCTGAACTCAGCGCTCGCCATTGAATGGGCGGATTCCCCGTGGCAGGACTCTCTGGTCGCCCGGCCGGAAGTCGTGCGAGCGACCTCGCTGACGGAATGGGAGAGAGTTTTCAGTGGGCTGATCCGTCAGGCCGACGCCGCGGATCGGGCAACGGAGGGAAACGAATTTCAGTTTGCCCCGGACCTGCCAATCACCGAGCAGGTGGCCGCCCGGCACGCGTTGGAAGAAATACTAATACCGCTCACCGGTTGGGATCGGACCCACTTTTGCACGCGCGTGACCCGGGCGTCGCCCGGCGAAGTGGAAGCGCTGAACCGGCAGCGCGAAACTCTGGCGCAATCAGCCGCCGAAATGATGGCCCACCCGTTGGAGGCGGACTTGTGGGCAGCCCTGCGCGGCCAGACCCCTTCCTTCGCCGCCGTTTGCCATCGCCTGCGGGCCCTGGAGTCCCGCCTTCCGAGCCCACCGTCCAACCAGCCTCCGGGCAGCCGGGCCATGCTGATGGAAGCCCTGTCACCGTTGCGGCTGAAAAACAACGCGGAACATGTCCACCGAGCCTGGACCTTTTATCGCGGCCTCTGGCACCGGCTGCAACTGGTCCAGATGGTCGTAGCCTGGCTGCACGCCGGCGGGGGCCGACTGCTGGATGACGCACGTCTCCAGCGGGACTGGGAAGGCACCGGGGCCGTGCTGGCCGCGATGGAAGCGCTGCGGCGCCCCGCGCTGAACAGCGTGCGTGATCAGGCGATGGCGGCGATTCAATCACCCGATCGAATCACCGAATTCATCGATGCCTTGCGGCGATCGACCCGATCCGCGCAAACGCTGTCGGATTTTGAACAAGGCGTCGCGGCCACGAAGTTGTTCTCGTCCGACAGCCTGAAGGCCTGGCGCGTTGAATGGAATCGAGGGCGCTGCCGGAGCGAAATGGCGACCGCCTGGCATCAGCACGTCCGCAAGCTTCCCGAGGCCGTCGCCGTCAATACCGCACTGAAAGCCCTTCCCTCCACGGTGACCGTCCACGCGACCTGGCACGCAACCCGCGGCTCCGCGCCGGATACCGCCCTGCTCGCGATGCGACGGGCGGCTTGTGGGGGAGAACTCCAAGCGCGCTGCCACCGGTCCCCGTCACTCCGGGAGACGACCGGACCACGACTGGAAGCGAGCTTCCTGGAACTGACTCAGGTCGCCCGCCGACGCTGCCAGCAGGCCCAGTGGGCCATCCTGAGAAATTGGTCGTTCCGGCGGCTTCAGCAGGGTCCCGGAAGCTCCGAAAAAGCACCCGCCACCGGTCAGACATTGGCAGAACTGCGTCCCATCTGGATCGCCTCGCCAGCCCAGGCCATCGAGGTTTTCCCGCCCGGGGAGGTGTTTGATCTCGTCGTTTTCCTGAACGGCGAGCGCTGCGCCCTTGGGGAGGCAGTTCCGGTGCTGTTGCGAGCGAAGCGCGCCCTGGTCCTGGAATCGTCGACCCACCCGGGCACCGCCGGTCCCTCCAGCGCGGACGAATCTCCCATCGCCGGCCCGAAGCTTGGGACCGCCGTGGTTGGGGTTGGCTGTCCTCGTCTTTCCGTCGACGCGTCGGGCGCCGGCCGGAGCCGTGAATCGGAGTTCAGTCCGCCGTTCGAACTTCCCTATTCCCGAGTTCACTCGCGCGGCACGCCCTCCCGCACCCTGGCCGCCATCGGTGCCCTGCTACGCAACCACTGCCACATCAGCAATGAGGTCCATTGGTTGACCCGCAGCGGTGAAATCGATATCGCCCTGGTTGATTCCCTAATCCCCGCGACTCCCAGGGTCGGGATTCTCGTGGATCTGCCTTCGGGAATTTCCCACGCCTCCCGCTGGGAGGCCCTGACGGCGAGCGGATACTCCCTCCGGCAATTAACGACTCCCGAACTTGTG
>JAYTHD010000570.1:0-5364 GCA_043732975.1 Verrucomicrobiota bacterium | reverse complement strand
CGGCGCGGAAGCGCGCCTCACTTCACTTCGAGCTGGTTGTCCACGTTCTCGGAGCGCGAGATCTCATTGGCAATCTTCCCAATCATCCGTTTCTCCTCGGAGGTGTTGACCGGCCCGCGCAGCGTGACCATCCCCTTGTTGGTGATGACCTTCACGTTCTTGGCATTCACGGACATGTCCTTTTCCGCCATGATGCCCTTGCGAATCTGTGCCGTGGTGTCGGTGTCGGCCTGGCTGTTGCCCTGATCGAGGGGCGTGAGCGTCCGGTCATTGCGGTCGCGCACATTGCGCGCGGTGTTGTCCGCCTCGGTCAGCGCGTTGGTGGTGAAGTATGGCTCCACCTTGTAGGCGCGATAAATGCCATCGGAATACATGGGCTGGCTGAAGTCGGGCCACTGCTTCGCTTGGAAGTGCGGGGCGCTGCTCAGCAAAACCTTGGTCGTGTCGAGTTGGAGCGTGTCGCGCTCCGTGTTGAAGCGCAGGGCGGTGGGCGGCACGGCGCTGAGTTCGTCGCCCATCCCGAGGAAACCGCCGGAGGAAACAATCACCGCCACGATGCGGCCCGAGGGCAGGTCCACGAGCAGGTTGTCCACCGTGCCGACTTTCTCGTCCTGCAGATTCTTCACCGTGGTGCCCATGAGCTTGCTCGCCTTCTGGACCTGGGCCAGGCGTGACATCGGAATCATCCATTGGCTGTCACTCGCCAGGCGGTCCTTGCCCCAGGTGCCATCCGCATTGCGGGTGGCCACGGTGTTGGGCGATCCGTCCGCGTTCCGGCCGTCCCGGATTCCGTCGGATTTGTGAATGAATTTGAAGGCGGGTTCTTCGCCGTAATGGCGGTACACGGCGGCCAGGTGTTCCGAGTCGCAACACTCCTCCCACTTCGCAATCTTGAATTCAGGAGCGTTCTTCAGCTTCTCCTTGCTGGCGTCGAGGTGCAGGATTTTGCCCGCGACATCGTGGTGCAACGCGGACGGAGGGACGGCCGTGAGCCGGTCGCCCACGCCCGCGAATCCGCCCGTCGAGATTACCACCTGCACAATGCGGCCCGATTCCACATCCACCGCGAGGTCCTCCACTTTGCCGAGCTTTTCGTCCTGGTAATTCTTCACCGTCATGCCGATGAGGTCGCTGGCCTTGGCCGCGTCGTTCAGGCGGTCGGCGCGCGGGCGGGCCAGCCGCTCGTGCGTGTAATCAGAACGGTAGGTTTTTGAGTTGGGTTCGTCCTGGGCCACGACCGTGATCGTCAGAATGGACGCGGCGGTGGCGGTGAAGATGACTTGCAGGTTCCGTTTCATATTTTTTTTCATTTAATTTGTTTTGTTGAGAATTTTTTCTTTTACCGGTCGCACAATGGTCATGGAGGCAGCGACTGGCTATGGGGTGTAAGTCTCCGGGGTATATGCCCCATGCGCGTTCATCTCCGGGTTAATCCTGCTTCGGCGCTTCAGCCTGAAGAAAGGGCCAGGGGCCGACGGTCGGGAGCAGAAAACCTTTTCCACCGGACTGCGACGACGGACGCTCGCCGGGATCGGAGGGCGGCGGCGCCACCGGCTCATCGATGGCGACGGTGGCCCGCAGGACGCTCTTCACCGTTTGCACCAGCGTGTTCATCATGTACGGCTTGACCAGCAGGGCGGCGGGTTTGAGCCAGGGAGCCCGGTCGAATTCGTCGAGGGGCAACGAGCCGCTGGCCATGATCACCGGCAGCGCAAGCCGCGCGGCCTGCATTTTTTTAATCAACTCGAGGCCGGTCAGCTTCGGCATGATGTGGTCGGTGATGATCAGATCGTAGCCGCACGATTGGAGCGCGTCCCAGGCGTCGGCACCATCCGCTGCCATGTCCACCTCGTAGCCCGAACGCAAGAGCGCGGTCGCGTTGAGGCGGCGGATGCATTCATCATCATCCACCACGAGCAGGCGCTCGGGCGGACTGGTTTGCGCGCGTGGAAAGACGCGATCCGGACCGGCGACCGGGGAGATATTATTTGGCATCATGACCTGAGTATCACGACGGAAGGCCCGCCACTCGCTATGGGGTGTTCACCTTATCAACGGATGAAGCTCATGTCGGTCACGTGAATGTCATCTCAACCAGAATGGTTGGAGTGTCCGGCCCGCTCGAGCCGGCTGCTGTCCCGAAATGTTCGGGTGCGAAATGGGTAGATCACCCCATTGGTTGACCCGGCCGGCTTTGGTTTGCTCTTTCATGAAACGCGGCTTCGCTGCCGTGTTTCAGGGAGTTGGACGGGTTGCGTTTGGTCCTCAGACCAGGTGCAGCCCGTCTTTTCATTTTCACCCGGTGTCCCCATCCGCAGAAATTTCCGGTCTGGCGCGTGGGCATATGACCCCATTGGTTTGCCGGGCCGGTTCTGTTCCTCTCACCTCACGGAGACGCCGCTTTGCGGCGGCGTCTCAGGAACCGGGCGGGTTGCGTTTTTTCATGAGGCGCAGCCTGCCTCATCTTTTTATGCTGGTGTTCAGAGGGAAGTAACCGGCGGGATACGGCGCAGCCGGCACTGCTTCTTCATCACTATGACGGGCGCAGGAAAATCTTCTGGCGGGGCTGCAAGAATGGAAATCCATCCCCCGGCGGAGCAGCGGTGAAATCCATGCGCCGCGTCGCACTCCCGTTGGAGGAAGCGACTCAGGCTGCCTTGCTGGGGAGATGGACGGAGGGAAGATAAGGAGCTGGGAACAGAGTATGGGCGATTTCCGCAACCGCGACCGGATCGGCCACGGTCGTGGTCCCGGTTTCGTACGACGACTGACCACAGTCCAGGCAGACGTTCGGGTTCGTCAGATCCTGGGCGGTCATGGCTGTGCCGCAACAACAGCAGATGCTTGGACTCATCGGTCACTCCTGATTTTCATGGGCACAAATTAGCGCGGCGAGATGGCCTGCGGTATGGGGTCTTAGCCTATGGGGTGTTGCCCTGAGTGATGCACTGGCGGGCCGGCAGGCTAAAAGAAAACGTCGCACCGCCCTCCACGGCCCCGGTGCCCGAGACCTTGCCGCCGTGACGGAGAATGATCCGCTGCACGTTGGCCAGGCCGATGCCCGTGCCTTCGAACTCGTCGCTGCTGTGCAGCCGTTGAAACACGCCAAAGAGTTTGCCGGCGTATTTCGGATCGAAGCCCGCGCCATTGTCGCGGATGAAGATTTTCGTCTCGCTGCCGCCACCGGGCACGCAACCGATTTCAATTTTGGCCTCCGCGCGGGTGCCGGTGAACTTCACCGCGTTGGAAAGAAGATTGACCAGGACCAGCCGGAGCAAGGCCGGGTCGGCCCAGACCTTGGGCAGCGGGCCGATTTCCCAGGCGATGTTCCGTTCCTTCGTCTCCGGGGACAGGCTGCTCACCGTCTCTTGGATCATCCGGTTCAGATCGACGTCCACCTTTTGCAGCTCCGTTCGACCGACCCGGGAAAACGCCAGCAGGTTGTCAATCAACTCGCCCATGTGTTGCACGGACTTGGTAATGGTCGTCAGGTACTGAAGATCTTTCTCCGAAAGCGCGGACGTGAGGCTCTCCTGCAACAACTCCACGAAGCCGGTGATGTGGCGCAGCGGGGCGCGCAAATCGTGGGAGACGGAATAGCTGAAGGACTCGAGTTCCCGGTTGATCGCCTGCAACTCCGCCGTGCGGACAGAGACGCGCCGCTCCAGTTCCAGGTTGTCCAGCCGCAGTTTTTCCTGCACCCGCCGCCGCTGGGCGATGTCGCGGACATTGCACTGAATGACGGCGACATCACCGGCCTGGTATTCGTTGCTGACGAACTCCACGGCGATGGTGCGGCCATCCCGGGCCTCCAGCGGCAGATTTTCGTAGCGGGCGTAACCCTGCTCCTGGATTTGCGCGAGCATGGCTTGGTTGGCCGCGCGGTCCTTGGACGGACTCAATTCCGCGACGGTCTGGCCGATGATTTCCTCGCGGGTAAACCCCAGCATCTTGATCAGGAAGGGGTTCACGTCCTGGATGCGCCCGGTGTCGGCGTTGAGAATCAGGATGCCGTCCTGGGCCGTTTCAAACAGCCGGCGATAACTGATCTCGGAAGCCTTCAGCGCCGTCAGGTCTTTGCGCTGAGTGATGTCCACCTGGACCGGGGCCATGACGGCGGCTCCCCCATGGCCATTCCCGGACCCGAACATCTCGGCGGTGTGGCGGTCGTGGTTCCGGTGCTTCACCTCCGTGCCCTGTCGCGCCCGTTCGAAGCGCGTCCGCTCGATGGCGAAATGCAGGGCGCGCGCCAGCTCGCCGTTGAACAGATAACTCTTGGGCAGGCAATCCGCCGCCCCCTCGCGAAAGGCCTCGATGGAAAGGTCGTCCCCGATCAGTCCCGTGAGGATGACAATGGGAATCGTCGGGGCGTGATCGCGCACGGTGAAAAAAGTTTCCAGCCCGTGGGAATCGGGCAGGGCGAGATCCAGCACCGCCAGATCAAAATGCTCGTGCAGCAGCTTCTGCAGGCCTTCGTCCAGTCGCGCCACATGGGTGAGCGTGAACGAAGGCGTGAGACTCCAGACCAGCGCCTCCCGCACGAGCAGCGCGTCGCTGGGGTTGTCTTCAATCAAAAGGACCCGAAAGTTTTTATCACTCATAATTTTTTTATTTGGTCATGCCGGCCTGGGGACGCACCGGGAAAAGCAGCGGGGCGGCGGCGCCTCCCGACCGGGTTCGGGCCGTCCCCATGCGCGCCATGGCGCGGTACGCGTGGTGGATGACGAGTTGCGCCGCGAGCTTCTGGTTGACGTTCTTGATCTTCATATTGGTTCCCGAAAACCAGCCCGCAAACTGCGCGTTAGAAATCAGGAAATGTATTTGCGAGTAGTAAAATGAGAGAAGAAGCCGTGACGCGCTATGGGGTCTTTGACCCACGGATCGGAAGCGGAGCGGACCTGTCAAAATGCAGGGCAGACCGGATCTGTGCCCGGCGAAGAATGTGGAAGAGGCCGCCTACACAATCGTCAACTGCACGCTGCTCTCGATGACGCCGGTGGCGATGGCGAAGCGGGTGAGTCCGGCGGTGTCGTGGATGTTCAGCTTCTCCATGAGGTGCTGGCGGTGCTTCTCCACGGTCTTGATGCTGATGCCCAGTTCGTCCGCCGTCTCCTTGTTCGCTTTGCCTTCGGCGATGAGTTGCAGCACTTCCACCTCGCGCGCACTCAGGTTGGAGCTGCGCTTCTTGCTCACGCCGGCGGGTCGCGGCGATTTCTCGTACTGGTGTTTGAGGTGCTTGCCAATGGACGGGCTGAAGAAAGTCTTGCCCGCGTGGACCTCACGAATGGCCACACAAAGATCGTGCGAGGAAGTCTGCTTGATCAAATAGCCCGCGGCCCCCGCTGCCGTGGCCTGCTCGATGTA
>JAYTHD010000569.1:0-5130 GCA_043732975.1 Verrucomicrobiota bacterium | reverse complement strand
CAACGCCTCGCCCTGCTGCCCAATCCAGCCACGGGCCGGCGTCGCGGGGGCATCAAGCGTCGCAGCACGACACCGACGCCCTCCTTTGACGGGTTTCGCGTGCTCGACAACCAGTTGACCTTTGTCACCAAGAATGTTTTCCAGGAGGAACCCAACCGACTCCTACGCGCCTTTCTCCACGCGCAACAACGCGGCCTGAAGCTGCATCCCGATCTGGCCCAACTCCTGCGCCAGCAGGTCAGCCTGGTCGACAGGCGCTTCCTGGCGGACGCCGGGAATCACGCCACCTTTCTTGAGATCCTGAACCAGGCAGGCAACGTTGCCCCCAGTCTCCGCGCCATGCACGAAGTCGGCCTGCTGGGCAAGTTTGTGCCGGAATTCGGCCGGCTCACCAATCTCGTCCAACACGAGTTCTATCACCAGTACGCGGTCGACGAACACACCCTGAACTGCATCACCCAACTGGATCGCGTTTGGGACGTTCCCACCCGTCCGCACAGCAGCTACACGGAATTGCTCCGCAATGTTGAATGTCCGTGGGTGCTTTATTTCGCGCTCCTGCTGCACGATGCGGGCAAGGCCGACAAAACCGGCCGGCACGAGGTGGTCGGCGGCGAACTCGTCGAGCGCGCCGGCAAGCGCCTGAAAATCGACCCAGCCAACACGGCCCTCATCCGCCGCGTCGTGGAGCTTCATCTGGAAATGGTCAAGACCTCGCAGCGACGCGATCTGGAGGATCTGGAGGTAATTGCAGGTTTCAGCCAACTGGTGAAGAACGAGGCCACCCTGGACCTGCTCACATTGCACACCTTCGCCGATTCCCTGGGCACCAGTGATTCCCTGTGGAACGGGTTCAAGGATTCCCTGCTCTGGCAGTTGTATCACAAGGCCAGTGCGCTGCTTCGCGGCGACACCGAGATCGCCAAGGCGGAACGAAAACAGCGGGAGATTCTGCGCGAAAACGTCCGCCGGCTGCTGCCCAAGGATTTCGATCCCGAGGAGATTGAAGCCCATTTCACCGTGCTGCCCGCCCGCTATTTCGCCTTGCACACGGCCCGGGAAATCGCCACCGACATCCGGCTGATCCACCAGTTCCTGCAACTCCAGATCCTCGAAAACGACCGCTCCCTGGAACCGGTCATCCGTTGGCACATCGACATGGATCGGGGTTATGCCGTGGTGCGGATCTGCACCTGGGACCGGGCCGGACTCTTCAGCAAGGTGGCCGGCGCCCTGACCGCCGCGGGCTTGAACATCTTCAGTGCCCAGATCTTCACCCGTGCCGACGGGATCGTGCTCGACAATTTCTCCATCACCGCGGCGCGGACGGGCACCGTTCCCGAGGCCAGCGCCCGGGAGAACTTTCAACGCACCATTCTCTCGGTCCTGGTCGATGGTGCCGACGTGGGCAAGGCGATCACCCGCACGGCGCAGCACGGTCCGCTCTGGCAGGCAGCGGGCGGCGAACGCATGGCCACCCGGATCCGCTTCGATAACCGGACGCCCGCGAAGTGCTCCATCATCGATGTCGAGGCCGAGGACCGGGTCGGACTCTTGCATGCGCTGTCGGTGGCGCTGGCGGAACTGGGGCTCGACTTGATTCTGGCCAAGATTGTCACTGAAAAAGGCGCCGCCATTGACAGCTTCTATGTCCGGGAGTGGCGACCCGGCCAGAAGGAGCCCAGCAAGGTGGAGGATCCGATCCGCCAGCAGCAGATCATCGCCCGCCTTCAGGCAGCGGCCGACGGACGCTGAGGGTGAGGCAGGTCTTGCCAAGGGACCGGTGATCGCGTCCGTTGCGATAGGAATCCATGAAGTCCACGCAACCCCTTTTTAAACGAGTTTACCGGAGCCTAATCGCTGTACTGCTTCTGGGAACTACGGTTCTGGGCCTCGCCGGGACGCCGCCACAGAATGACCAGTTCGCCGCGGCAACGCTGGTGTCTGCTCCCGATCAAACATTTGGTACGACCAACGCGGACGCCACCGCCGAGCCTGGGGAGACTTCACATGGCGGATCGCCAGCCATGCATTCGCTTTGGTGGCAATGGCTTTCCGATGCCTTCGCTGATGTGACCGTCTCAGTGGACGGAAGTGGATTTGCCCCGGTTTTATCCGTCTATCGAGGAAGTTCGGTCAATCAACTCACGCTTGTCAGTGCCGGTCAAATTGCTGAAAGCTCGTCGGGCCGTCGCCTGACATTTACGGCCACTCCGCAAACCTCATACTCTATCGCCGTGGATGACACTAGTGGTTCTGGAGGACCGGTGGAGGTTCGGATTGTAGCCGCTCCCGTGGCGCCCAGAATTTCAGCCCAACCCAAAGGCGGAACGGTGTCCGTTGGCAGCCAGTTCAGCATGCAGGTCAACGCCATCAGCTCGGATCCGTTGACCGTCCAATGGTGGCGTGACGACCAAGCGATTCCCGGGGCGAATTCCACCCGGCTGAGCTTCACCCGTCTAGCGGCTACTGATTCCGGGGCCTACCACGTCACGCTCTCCAACAAGTTGGGCATGGCCATCAGCACCAATGCCATTGTCCGGGTCGTTGTGGCGCCGGAAATCATCACTCAACCGAATTCTTTGGTATTGGATCCGGGTCAGGAAGGCGCATTTTATGTCGCGGCCGCCGGGTTTGGTCCGTTTACCTACCAATGGTTCAAGGACGGAGTTCCCTTGTCATCACTCAATCAACCCTCGCTCCGGATGCCATATGTGCTTGGTTCGGATGTGGGAAGCTATTCTGTCCAAGTCGTAAATTTCTTTGGCAGCGTCCAGAGTGCAAGCGCCAAGCTGGCACTGACCCGTCCACCCACTCCGGAAGAGTCCGCCGTCCGAATCTTACGGGTTGATTACCTGCAATACTCAATCGAAGGGTGTGCCGGCTGCTTAAGTGCCGTGGTGGTTGGAGAACGGCCGATTGCCTATCAATGGTATTTCGATGGTCAACTCCTGCCGGGGGCCACCAACCAAATCTTTCGGACACCCTTCGGTGGACCGGAACACGCGGGAACGTATTCGCTGATAGCCACCAACTCTTACGGCCAGGCAACCAATCCATTGCCAGCACTCTATCTTTACCCGGTGCGCCGGCCGCCGAATGACAACTTTGCTCAGCGATTACTCCTGTCTGGCACCGACTCAGTCGACACGACCGATGCGACGGCAGAGCCCGGAGAACCAATCTTCTCTGCGGGCGGCCGGTCAGTTTGGTGGACCTGGAAAGCTCCATCGAGTGGCGTGGTGACGATCACCACGATCGGTACGGCCTTTTATTCCATCATCTCGGCCTATCAGGGCGAGTCGCTGGATGAACTCAAATTGATCTCCCGTGACGCATCGTTCTCGGGATATGGCCGCAGCAAACTGACATTTGCCACCGGACCAGATAAAATCTTCCAGCTCGCTTTGGATTCGCGCTTTGGATCCGGTGGCAGTGCCAGTGTCCAGATTGCCTTCGACCCGGATCTCAAGCCGGATCAGCAACCTGAGGTGACGACGCCACCGTCTCCGACGAATGTTTTTGCCGGAGAAACTTTGAGGCTCGCTGTGACCGTCTCCGGGGCACACCCTTTGACTTTTCAGTGGCGGCGGGAAGGAGTGGCCCTCCCTCAATTTACAAATGACGTGCTGGAGATCTCCGATGCGCAAGTCGAGCACGCGGGTCGATATACAGTGACCGTTGGCAATCGAAATGGAACGATCACGAGTGACGCTTTCGTGGTGACGGTTACACCCAAGCCGCCGATCATTACCTCGCAGCCGCAGGGCTACACTCTGACAGAAGGTTATCCGTTAAGTCTCCGGGTGGTCTGCACAGGAAGCAATCTCCGGCAATATTTCTGGAGCAAGGACGAAATATTGCTGTCTGAATTTTCAGGTTCCGAATTGCACCTCCCGCATGGCCTCCCGGAATCCGCTGGCAGCTACCAGGTCCGTATCGTCAATGACCAGGGCGCAACCAATTCAGACAGCGCCCGAATTCGGGTTGTTGGTGCTCCGATCCAATATCGTTGGTCGACGCTGGCCGGCCTTCCCGGGAGCGCCGGTCAAATTGACGGTGTCGGCGCCAATGCGCGGTTTTACAGTCCCTCCGGAATCGCCCAAGAGCACTCGGGCGATCTGCTGGTGGCGGACGCTGGCTCTGGAACGATCCGGCGGGTGACTCTCACTGGCACCGTCACCACCTTGCGAAATGCGGTGGGCGATCCGATGCCGTTTGACTTCCCCGTGGATATTGCGGTCGACCGGGAAGGGGCCGTCCTGGTTCAGGAACGTGCTCGTACCACCCGGGTGGTGCCACTCGGTATTGGAGCGTCCATCAGTGGCGGCAACTGGGGGGTGGAGATTGGACCTGACGGGAGCATCTACCAAATCGACGCTGGCGGCGGGATCTACAAGGTAACCGCAGACGGTCGACAGATCCTCGCCGTCTCTAGATTGGTCACCCCAGTGGCCGCCGCCTTCGATGCCGCGGGTTCGATGTATATTGCGGAGGCCGATGGCCCAGTGATCCGTCGAGTGGACCCCGATGGCACCAAAACAGTTCTGGCAGGGGCGTTGGATCAATTTGGATCCTCGGACGGACCGGGAAGTGAGGCACGTCTCCAGCATCCCAACTCGGTTTCTCTGGATACCAAAGGGAATCTGTTTTTTGCCGACGAATTCAACGACACCATCCGACGTCTTGGCGTGAACGGCGTGGTGACCACCGTTGGCGGACTGAGTAGGGTCGAGGGCTTCGCGGATGGTGTGGGAAGCGCAGCGCGCTTCAGTGGGCCCCGACGGGTGCTCGTCGCGTCCGGTGGCGAATTATATGTCGTCGATACCGGCAACCACGTAATCCGAGTTGGCGTCCCGATCGAGACTTCACCTCGTCTCCACATCCGGCGAACCGGTGACCAATTTGAGATATTTTGGGAGCAGTCGGATATTTCGTTTGAATTGAAGACGAGCGACTCACTGGCGCCGACATCGGATTGGTCGCCCGTGAGCGGTGAATTGACGGTCGAAGGCGACTTGCGAAAGATCAGTAAGCGGTAAGTAGACCGCATTCGGGGCTTGGGCATGGAATCGGCCACTTGATCCGGTGCGGACGTGGTGTCTCCCAATCATCCCACGCTGGCGGGTT
>JAYTHD010000568.1:0-3891 GCA_043732975.1 Verrucomicrobiota bacterium | reverse complement strand
CGGCTGAATGCGGACGGAAGTCTGGATGCGACGTTCGATGCCGGCTTTGTGTCGGACCCCAGCATGTCTTCAGTGGCCGTCGATGCCGCCGGGAGAATTTTGGTGGCCGGAGGATTCTCCTATTTCGGCGGCGTGCCGCGAAAAGGGATTGTCCGTTTAAACTCCAATGGGACCGTGGATTCCACTTTTAATCCCGGCTCCGGCGCGAATGGATGGGTGCGTGCCGTCGCTATTCAGCCGGACGGAAGGATTTTGATTGCCGGTGCCTTTCGCGCATTCAACGGGTGGCCCCAGCACGAAATCGCCCGGCTCCATCCGGATGGAACGCTCGATCTGAGTTTTAATCCCGGCGAAGGAGCGAATGGCGAGATCACCGTCTTGCGCACGCAGTCCGACGGCAAGATTCTCATCGGCGGCCGTTTCACGACGATCAACAACCGCGCTCGCAACGGAATCGCCCGGCTGAACGGCGACGCGAGTCTCGACCTGACCTTGGACCCCGGCACGGGCGCGAGCGACGCGGTCAACAGCATCGTGGATCTGCCCGGCGGCCAGTTGCTCGTGGGCGGCGCGTTCACCCTCTTCGACTCGCTGCCCCGACCCTACATCGCCCGCCTGTTGGGAGGAAATCCCGCGCCCTTTGGGCCGGTCATCACCGGGCAGAGCTCCGACCAAACCGTACAGGCCGGCGAGGACGTGGTCTTCACCGTCGAAGCCAGCGGCCTGCCCGCACCGACCTATCAGTGGCAGCGCTTCAACACCAATCTCCCCGGTGCGACGCAGTGGACAATTACCCTGCACAACGTGCGTACCGCCGCGGCGGGAAGCTACACCGTCATCGTCAGCAACGCTCACGGCACGGCGGTTAGTTTGCGGGCCGCGCTCACCGTCATCGCGCCATCGCGCAACGCGGGGTCGCCCGACATCAACTTCTACACCGGACTCGGGCCAAACGACCGTGTTCAAGCGATCGGCCTTCAGCCCGACCGGAAAATTGTCCTCGCCGGGGCCTTCACGGAGATCTCGGGCGTCCCGCGCCCCCGCATCGCGCGGCTGATGCGGAGCGGCGAATTGGATCCGGCCTTCGATCCCGGCCTGGGCGCCAACGATCGCGTGTCCGCGGTGGCCGTGCAGTCCGATGGAAAAATCCTGGCTGGCGGCAGCTTCACGAACTTCAACAACCTTCCACGCAACCGGATCGTGCGACTGGACGGGAGCGGGAGAGTGGACACGAGTTTCAATCCAGGATTGGGCGCGAATGCCGACGTCTTCGCCGTCGCGGTCCAGACCAACGGCCAGATTTTGATCGCCGGCCGTTTCACGTCCGTGGGCAATCAGCTTCGCAGCGGACTGGCCCGCCTGGAGACCAATGGCGCGCTGGATGCCGCTTTTGTGCCGGCCATTTTCAGCAACGCCATCATCTATGCCTTGTCGGTGCACCCGGATGGCAAGATCTTGGTCGGAGGAGTTTTCTCCACACTGATTGGAACCCATCTCAACGTGGTTCGGTTAAACCCGAACGGAGCCGTCGATCCCACTTTCACTTCGTTCGGTGCCAGCGGCCCCGTGTTCGCCCTCGATCTGGCCGTCAGCAATAAACTGGTTCTGGGCGGCGATTTTTTTGCCATCGACGGCATCCCGCGGACCCGCCTGGCCCGGCTGGGGGCGGACGGACCCGTCGATATGGGGTTCAGCAATGCCGTGGTCGGCAGCACCATTTCCGCGATCGAGATCGAGCCGGACGGCAGGGTTGTGGTGGGCGGCGGTTTCACAGTTGTCAGCAGCACCGGGCGCAGTCATCTGGCGCGGCTGAACACCAACGGCACGCTCGACACGCTGTTCGGCGCCGGTCCCGGAGTGCAAGGCGGTTCCAGTTACATCGACGAGTATGGAAATATTTTTGAGCAGACCACGGTGCTGGCGGTGGCCAGGGAGCAGGATGGCAAGATCCTGATCGGTGGCGATTTCTCCAGGGTCAACGGCATCGCCCGACCGCAGATCGCCCGGCTGTTCGGGCGCGAAGCCTCCGCCGCCGTGGCCGTCCAGAAGGGCGCGGGAAACGTGGAACTGATGTGGGACACCGGAATCTTGCAGGTCGCCGATCAGATCACCGGCCCGTGGTCGGATCTGCCCCGCGCTCAAAGCCCCCAGCTTTACCAGACCGGGAACGCGCAAAAATTCTTTCGGTTGAAGTTTGATTGATGCGGCTGGCCCGGCACGGCACCGCAAGGAAAAGAACATCGCCTCCAGTTCCCGATCCTCGGTCGTCAACGGAGCGAACAGTTTGATTTTGAAGAACTCCTTCCGTGCCGCGCAATAAAACCAGCCCACCAAGGATCTGGATTTCACGGCATCTTTCGTCGTCGCACCATAGCCAAACCGGTCGTTCGCATGGAGCAGGAAATACGTCGCCGCCGGCGACGAGTTCGTCGCCCGAAAGAGCCGGGGTCGATAGGCTGGATCGGTGATGACCTGGTTTGAAATATCGCCCGGATACGGCGAGAGGGCGTTCGCATAAAGCGCCTGGATTCCCATCACGCCGTCCTGCGTGAGGCTCTCCGCGTCTGGAGCCTCGATCTGCTCCAGCACTTCGATCCGGGCCACGAAAGCGTTGTTGGTGAGCGTGTGAACGATTGAGCCCGATCGGGCATCGGAGGCCGCGAGAAAAAAACCCGGCAACCCGCCTGGGAGGAAGTGGCGATCCAGAGGGTGGCCCGCAGGATCAGTCGAAACATCCTGCCACCTCACCCAAAGCCACCATCCCGCCGCCAGCGCCGCTAAAGCGACCACCACGAGGAATGCGTTGCTCGGAAATCGTTTCACCGATGCCTCCAGCTTCTTCGACTTGGGCGAGAACGTCAAAACCGGTCCACCACGCCCACGACAACTGACGTCTCCGCCGGGTCAAGCTGATGCTCGACCCCCAACGAAAGTTTGACGAAACCAATTTGCCCGAAGATGCCGCCGAAAATCGATGGTGTGTTCTTCGAGGGTGTCCTGGACCACGCTCCACCCACGAACAAGGCATCGAACACGCTGCGGGCGGGCTGAGTTTGCAATGGAAACACGCAGCCCTCGTAACGCTCCTGCACCGTGCCATTTGGCAGTTCGACGCGATCCACCCGAAAATCGGCCAGGCTCCCCATCTCCCAGATTTCGAGGCGACGGTTGAAGGTGGGATTAAGAAACCCGAGCGGATTTCCAAATTCCAGCCCCTGCGGACCCATCCCACGGCCGAGGCGCGCGGCATGACTCAGAAATCCGCCGTCATAGCGCAGGGTGGCATTGGCGAACAAAACCTTCGGTCCCGCAACTCGCCCGATGGAATTGTCCACATAGAGCGCCTCCACCACAGGACGAAGGTGCTTCCATCCCTCTGGCGCCATCACGGCGATCGCCCCGCGCCACTGCTCGCCATCGCTGCCTCCGACCGCCATGAAGATGTCGTTAAACAGCGCCAGGTATCCCCCCGCTTCGGTGTGGTCCGCCGCGTTTTGGCCCTGCACTTCAAGAATGTAGTTCCACTCGCGCCATTCCTGACGATAGGTCAGCTTGCCAAATCGCACGTCGGACAACGGACTGGCAGTCTCCACCATGCCGCCGCCGAATCCCAATCCAAACGGAAACCGGTATTCGCCCTGGATTTCATAACTGGGATCGCGGGCGGTCTCCAGGGCCTGCGCCCCCAGAATCAAGTCGCCCTGGTCCGGCACTCCCGCCAGTGGACGCACGAATCCGCCACCGTAGTGTGTGGCTTCCCCCGTTTCCGGCACGAACGCCCCGGCTCCGCCTTTGAAGACGGGCGTCCAAAAAAAGCCGTTATACGAATCAAGACCGGGCCGGTGTTTGTAGATGAAATCAACCTTGCCAGGACGCAGATACGGACTCGCG
>JAYTHD010000567.1:0-1945 GCA_043732975.1 Verrucomicrobiota bacterium | reverse complement strand
CGGTGTGCCTTGAATAACACCGGCAGCAGCTGTTTTAGTCAAAGTGGCCCCGCCAGTTACAGCACCTACATCAGCTACAGCCACGGGTGCATCGTTGACGGGGTTAACAGTAATCGCTGTGCTGCCCGTGTCCTGAATAAGGCCATCGCTTATCACATAGTCAAAATTAATGACGCCACTGAAGTTGGAAGAAGGCGTGAAGGTGATATTGCCACCGGCACTGATGGCAACAATACCGTTAGGCACAGTAATGTTTTGCGCCGTACCGGCCAAGCGCGCTACACCATTCAGCGAAACCAGGCTTAGCGCATCGGCATCAGCATCGGTATCGTTGCCCAGCAGGTTGAGTGCCGTGTTGACTGAATCTTCTGCCACGGTAAACGCGTCATCCACAGCGACAGGCGGGTTATCAACGATCACCGTGGCTTTGGCTACAGCGTTGTCGTTACTTGGCAGAGTGGTGTCGATTTGTGTGGGGCCAACGTGGGCTACTGAAGTGTTCAGGTAGATAGCCTTGATACCTGGAATGGCAGCTTGAAAAGTCAGTGTCGCGCTACCGTTAGCTGATACGCTGAAATTTGACGAATTGCCCCAAGTCAAGGTGGATCCACTTACCGTAGGATCTCCTATGGCTACGCCCCCGAACTTGCTACTTCCAAGTACGTAAGTACTGCCCGCAGGCAAGGTGTCGACCAAATCATCTACTGATAGTGCCTGGGCAGAAGTATTGCTCAATGTCAGCGTGTAAAAAACGGTTCCGCCACCTGCTAGTGCGACGGTGTTGTCTGCAGAGTTGGTCACGGCTGCACTGGTGCTAACTGACTCTGTGAGTGTCAGAAAATTTTGCGCGGGATCAATGGGCGGCAGAGTATTGATACTCGTAGTCGGTGTGTGCTTGATATTGGCGCCACCACTGTTAATCATTGCCACTGGGCTAACGACAGTCGGCGCGCTGGTTGCTTCGACCGCCCGAAATGTGTACACCGATGTGTAAGTAGTATCTACACCTGAGGTAAGAACGATTTTGAGTTGGTCTGTAAATACTTTGTCATCTGTGACGCCAACGCCATATTCAAAAGTGGTTTTTGAGCTCACCATCTCGTACGCATTGGCATTCCAGTTCGCAAACGTTGCGGGTGAACCAGAAAAAATATTCGAAGTGCCAAAGACGCCGGTACTACCAGTAACCGTCATTGTGATAATTCCGCCAAGAGCCGCCGGCGTTGGGCCGGTCACAGTAGTGTTAACTTTGTTGCTGGATGCCGCAATAGTAGAAGATACATCGGTGAAGGTAAATGTACTGCCCGCACCATTTAGCAGAACTCCCCCAGCGCCAGGCTTGCCGTCGTAAACTTTAATAATGTGGGTCTGGTCGACTGTTGTGACTGCACTTGCAGTAAGGTAGAAATATGCCGTGGCTTTGTTACCAGCTGACAGCGAACCCAAATTAACCAGATTGGTTTCGTTAGCCGCCAGGTTTACAGCAGTGTTACCCGCTACGGCATCTGTGTCTGCAAAACCACTGATCTCGACCCACAAATCGTTGATAGTGGCTGAGCCCGCAGGACTGGTAATTTGGTATGAGGTGTAGGCTGAATTAATGCCCACTCCGAAATCGGTATAAAACACATCCGTTGATGTACGCACAATGGTTGGAGTGGCCATGAGTCCATCAAAACCTGTCGCCGCAATGGTCAGCGCCTCAATCGCGCCTGTCGCAATTTCCAGATCCCAGTCGCCCCCGCGGCTCGCGGCACCTGTAGCATCTACAGAGGCTGTGACGTCAGCACCCGTAGCCGACGCAAGGAGATCAACAAAAAGTTGACCCGATGTGCCCGCCGCAACGTCGCAGCCGTAAATCAGAATATCAGCGTTGTCGGTAAGAGATGCCTTGATGGTGGCCAGTTCATCAGCGTGTTCGCCTGTAATACTGCTGGCGCTTAGC
>JAYTHD010000566.1:0-4512 GCA_043732975.1 Verrucomicrobiota bacterium | reverse complement strand
GGCGCATTCGCGGCGATGCCCAGTGCCATGCGGTCCGCGCCTTCGAGGTTGGGGCCGGACAGTTGAAGTTCCACGGTGGAGCCCCGTTTGCCGCCGAAGGGGAACAGGCGTTGCAAATAGGGCAGGGTGCCGGCGACCAGTCGATAGCGATAGGCCTCTCCACCTTGAAAGCGCAGGTCGTGGAGTTTCAATAGGTAATCGCCCTCGACGGTGGCAGTGAATTCCAGAAAGGGATCCAGCCCGTGGGCATCTTCGCTGCGGGCAATTTCCTTGCCGGCGGCATCGAAGAGAAAGAGCGAGGCGTCGAGGGGCGATCCAGTGCGGTTGGCCTGGACGTCAAAAATCAGGTGCTCGCCGGGGCGGGCGTGGAATTTGAAATAGTCGGCATCCGCGGGCTTGCCGATGGTTCCGCTGACGGCCAGGGGAAACGTCAGAAGCTGGGCCTGTTCGGGAGAATTGTTGGTCGAGGGTTCGCGGATTTCGCGGAGATCGCTGACGTTGAGTTGTTGACCGTTGGAGACGCCATTGGCACCGATCAGGCGCAATTCCTGGGTGCCGAGGGGCGCCTGGGCGTCGAGAACCAAGCGGGCGACGGCCGACTTGACGAACGTCCGGAGCGGGGCCGGGGTGAGACCGCTGCCGGAGGCCTCCAGAATCAGATTTGTGCCGGCCGCGACGATGAGGGAGCCGGAGATGCCGGTGCCCGTGAAATGGAAGGTTGCGCCCGGTGGCAAGGCATCGCCGGTCAGGACGATTTCATTGGTGGTGCCGCGCTGAAACCAGGTGCCGGGCAGGGCGTCCAGGCGCGGCGCCGGTTGGGCCCAGGCGGCGCCACCCACCGCTCCCGCGCCGAGGGCAAGGCAATTGATCAGCGCACGGCGGCGCAAATTCCCAAGGTGTGACACACCGTGAATTTGGCGGGAGAAATGCGGGAAAGGCAATCGAGTTTCTGGTCGATATCTCCCGCCCGCCCGCCCTTAGGGTCGTTTTCCGGGCACCAGCTTTTTCGCTCCCTTCGCCCCCTTCGCCGCGGACGTCGGATCATGGGCGGCCGGCCGATGGCCGTGGGGGAATTGGTGCGCCAGATTCATGAACTCCACCTGGCTGCGGTGGGTCGGGACGCCCTTGGGTCGCGGCGGGATCAGGTACCTCCCGTCGGGCTGGAGTTCCCGGGCCTTCACGTTGTCCCGCAGGGTCCAGGCGGCGATTTCTTCGATCAATCGGTTTTTTAACGAACCATCCTCGATCGGGAAGGCCACTTCGATTCGTCGGAAAAAGTTACGCGGCATCCAGTCAGCACTGGCCACGAAGACTTCCGGTTGGTGGGCGTTGTCGAAGATCCAGATGCGGCTGTGCTCCAGAAAACGATCCACGACGGAGCGCACGGTAATGTGATCGCTTTGTCCCGGCACGCCGGGGCGCAGGCAGCAGACGCCGCGGACAATCAAGTCCACGCGGACCCCGGCCCGGCTGGCCCGGTAGAGGGCATCGATCATCTCGCCGTCGACCAGGGCGTTCATCTTGGCGACGATGCGGGCGGGCAATCCCTCGCGGGCGTGGTTGGTTTCGCGATCGATCAATTCCAACAGCCGGCCATGAATGGTGTAGGGCGCGACCAACAGCTTGCGCATCCCCTGGAAGCGGCAGATGCCGGTCAACAGGTTGAACAGGTCGGTGGCATCCTCGCCGTATTCCGGACGGGCGGTCAGCAGGCTGACGTCGGTGTAGAGTTTGGCGGTGCTGGCGTTGTAATTGCCCGTGCCCAAGTGCACGTAGCGGCGGATGCCATCTTCATCGACGCGCACCACGAGCGCCACCTTGCAGTGGATCTTGTATCCCACCAGCCCCCAGATGACATGCACCCCGGCATCTTCGAGGGCTTTGGCCCATTTGATATTGTTGGCTTCGTCGAAACGGGCCTTGAGTTCGACCACCGCGGTCACCTGCTTGCCGGACTTCGCCGCGGCCATCAGGGCGCCGACGATGCGCTGGTCACCGCCCGTGCGGTAGAGCGTCTGTTTGATCGCGAGCACCTTGGGATCCGCGGCCGCCTGTTGCAGGAATTGCACCACGGTCTCATAGCTTTCGTACGGGTGATGCAGCAGGTGATCCCGCTGGCGGATCCCTGTGAAAAGATCCGTCGCGCCGCGCACACTGGCTGCTTCCGGCGCGATGAAGGGATCGTCGCGCAATTCCGGTGAATGGTCGCCCTCGCAGATGGCCATGAGGCGCGTCGGATTGACGGGACCATGGATCGGGTACAGATCTTCATTGCCCAGTCCGAGTCGGGTTTGCAGCTCCGTGAGGATTTCCCGCGGCAACTCGGCATCATATTCCAGGCGCACGGCATCGCCGGTCCGACGATTGTGCAGCTCCCTTTCCACCGCGTGGAGCAGGTTGGTGATTTCCTCCTCGTCCAGGTAGAGCTCGGAATTTCGGGTCACGCGAAACGCCCACCAACCATCGAGTCGGGTGCCGGGAAACAGGGCGGGTAATTGGGCGCCAATCAGATCAGCGAGGAACACGAAATCGAGGCGGCCATCGGTCCGGGGCAGGCGGACCAGCCGGGGCAGGCCGCGCGGCACCTGCACAATGGCCAGCCGCGTGCGCGTTTGTCCTTCTTCTTCCAGAGTGGCCTGGGTGATCAGGTTCAGCGTCTTGTTGGCAATCTGGGGAAAGGGATGCGATGGGTCGATGGCCAGCGGGGTCAATACGGGATGGACTTCGTGACGATAATACTCCTCGATCCAGAGCCGGTCCGGTTCGGCGAGTCTGGTGGCGGGATGGAAGCGGATGCCATGGACGGCCAGTTGGGGGACGAGCAGTTCCCGCCAGCAACGGTCGGCGTCGTCCACCAACCGGCGCGCGCGCTGCTCGACGGCGCGGAAGCATTCACTCGCGGTGAGGCCATCGGGCGAGCGCTCGACGATTCCCGACTCGATCTGCTGCTTCAGGCCGGCCACCCGGACCTCGAAGAATTCGTCAAGATTGGAATGGGTGATGCAGAAGAATTTCACCCGTTCCAGCAGCGGTGATTGCGGATTGATCGCCTCGTCGAGCACCCGTTGGTTGAATTCGAGCCAGGAAAGTTCCCGGTTCAAGTAGGGGGAGGCCGTCGGCGAGGGCTCGGCAAAACTCGAATCGGCCGGCGCATACGCTGCTCCCGGGACCTGCTCGTTGCCGGGACTGGCAACCGGTGGGTCCGGGTTGGATCCGTGGGCGTCGGCGCCGGATTTGGCGGGAGATTTGGTGCGGATCTTCTTTGGCATGCCAAGCCTAAAGTAGCGGACGGGCACCGGTTGCGAAGTTGATTGTGGGGTGAAGGCGGCGCCGGAGTGCGCGAAATGGCCCGGAGGCGCTTCTCCGATCGGTCACGAAGCCAACCGGACCAAGCCCCGGCCCAGGAGATCGCCGCCTGGATGTCCGTCTCGTTTTCGCCTCCAAAAAGTTCCCCCAGCCCCGCGATTCCTGTCGGGCCATCCCCGCGTTGGCGGAGCTCAGGCAGAGTTTGCCCGTGCGATCCACCCAGTGGTTGAGCCGCCAAAACTCTTTGACCTTGCTTTAGGGCAAATCAGGCGGGCCGGTTCGCGACCAAGCGGAGGTGCGCTCCTCCTCCTGGTTGGGGGTCGACAAGAGTAAACGCCTTCACGTTGATCATGAATCAAATGGTGTTTTAAATCGACAGGTCTGCTCAAAAAACGCCAATTGAAGGAGTGATGCCCGTGGATCCGTAAGAATATGTATCGGCGTAAAATGTTTATGATAAGACGACAACGTCAAGTATGGACGGTCGGGGTGGAAAAGTTGGCACAGCGGGTGCCTTGAGGTGATGCGCCTGCGGAATCTGTTCCGAATTGGCCATTTTCCCGTTCTGCCGGTCGATCGGGAAAACACCTTGAACCGGCAAGCAGCACCGCAAGTTCACATGAAGAAAATCGAAGCGATTATCAAGCCCTTCAAGTTGGAAGAGGTTAAGGACGCTCTCCACGACGTGGGCATCGAAGGCATGACCGTCAGTGAGGTCAAGGGCTTCGGCCGCCAAAAGGGCCACACGGAGATCTACCGGGGCAGTGAATACACCGTGGACTTCCTGCCGAAGATCAAGTTGGAACTTGTGGTGGCTGATCTGAAACTGGCGGAAGCCATCAAGGCCATCATTGGCGCCGCCAAGACCGGCAAGATCGGCGACGGCAAGATCTTCGTTTCCGCCGTCGATGAAGCGATCCGGATCCGGACGGAGGAGAAGGGGGACGCGGCGGTTTAACTCATTCATCAAATCACTATTCAATCCTGACCACTGAATCACATCCACTCATGAAAAAAATGTCCTCCCTTCTCTGGCTGGTGCTGGGTCTTATGTGCCTGCTGGCCCCCACCCACGCTCAGGCTCCGGCGGCCGCAACGCCCCCGGCAGCGCCGGCGGCCGCGGCTCCGGCAGCTCCAGCGGCACTGAAAGAGCCCACGGATTCGCAACGGATCTCCGATCTGGAAGCCTACGTCAACAACGGCGCC
>JAYTHD010000565.1:0-5157 GCA_043732975.1 Verrucomicrobiota bacterium | reverse complement strand
CTGTAGCCCTCCGCCAGGCTGAATTCAAAACGGATCTGGTTTTCCAGCGCGACGAATCGTTCGGGAGCCTTGGGCCCGCGGATCCATTGCGGCGAGGTTTCCGCCGGTGGGGTGGCCCGCACATCGCGGCGAAGGTGCTTGAAGTAGAGTGTGGGTTCCCCGGCCCACTCCATCAACCCTGGATCGCCGAGATTGGATTGGAGGAGCGCATAATCCCCCAGCTGATCGAGATAATTTCCTGCAAATCCATCGGCGGCACCGTGGAGCCTTCGAAAAGCCGTGGTGAAGCGCGGATCGATGATCGACGAACGCAGGAGGGCGCGCGGTTCCTGAAAAAGATCGAGTGGGCACTCGAAACGACACGCGGCATGGGAAACGGGATGTTCAAAAGCGAGCTCGGCCGCGTGCAGGCAAACCCGGCGAAAAGGGGTGCCGCCATACAGTGTGTCGCCGAGGATCGGGCAACCCGCGTCGGCCGCGTGAACGCGGATTTGATGGGTGCGGCCGGTCTTCGGCGTCGCTTCCAATTCCCAGACGGGACCGAATTCTGCCTCAAGTTGCCGCACCACGCGAAAGGTCGTCTCGGAAGCCTCTCCTTCATTGCCCGCAGGACGACTGCGATAGCCGTCCCCGACGCGGACCAGATGGGAAGCCGCCACCCATTCCTGGCTGGATGGCTTTTGACGGACGAGCAGGCGGTAACGTTTGGTGAGGGTGCGGTCAGTGAACTGGCGGGTGAGCGACCGGTTGGCTTCCGCCGACTTGCCGAAGACCAACAGGCCGCTGGTGTCCTTATCGAGCCGATGCAGGGTACTGAGCTCCGCCCAGCGCGCTTCCCGGTGCCGCAACCATTCATAGATGCCCTCACCGGCGAAGGGGGCTGGCGCATGGGTATTCCAGCCGGCGGGTTTGTGCACCACCAAAAGGTGCTCGTCCTCGAATTGGATGCACGGCGGCAGGTCCGGCGCGTACTCCATGGCCTAGGAGAAATCCCACGTTCCCTGATAAATCACCCAGGCGCTGAGCAATCCATTCGTGATGGCGTGGGCCAGGATGGCGTCCCCGAGGCGGCCGGAGCGGATCACCAGCCATTGGTAGGCGAATCCGCAGATAAATCCCGCCAGCCACTGATCCGGATGCGCCAGACCGAACAGCGCGCTGGTGCCCAGCCACGAGAGCAGGTGCCGCGTCTGCAGGGTGATGGATTCAAAGTTTGGACTAATCAGGTACCGATAAACCAAGGACCGGTAGAAAACCTCCTCGACGAGCGGCACCACCAGGGATCGGGCCAGCACTCTCAGCGCAATGAACGCATACGCCAGGGCGGGTGTATCCTTGAAGACGGTGAGCGGAACCCACAATTCTGCAGGTTTTTCTGGAGGCATGGTCCGTCCGGTGGCGAAGTGCAGAAGGAGATCATACAGGCGGGCCAGCCCCGGAACGTAACGCGGCAGCAGTTCCCAAAGGAGAGCGATGCCGATGCCGACGATCACGGCCATGCCACTGAACGACCATTTCATTTCGGGCAAACGCGGACGCAGCCAGACGATCAATCCTGCGGCAACGGCCATTTTCACGGCGTAGAGCCAGTAGTCCGTATGCGGGACCAGCTTGGCGCCAAGCGCCGGGATCAGGAGCATGACTGCGAAGGGGAGGAAGCGCGGTATTTCGGGCGCCGCCAGCACTGATCGCGAAGGACTAGACATGCGGGGAGGTTTTCAAATGGATGTCAGGCCAGCTAAAATATTGCACGATTTTTCGCACCCTCAGGGCTGGGCAGAAGCCGGTGCTTCCGGGCCAGGTTCATTATGCTTTTCATCGGCAAGTCGGTAGCGAACGTAGTCCCGGGTCACGCCGAGGAGCCGGGCGGCCGCTGACACATTGCCCCCGGTTTGAGCCATCGCACGCTGAATGAGGAATTGAATCGCCTGCTCCAGTTGGAACCCGGAATCGGGGAAGCGGAATCCGGGAGCAAAGCAGCCGAGTGCGGACGGGATCTCAGAAAGGACCGGATTTGGGGAACCCACTTCCGGACTGCTGCCGACACCGAGCAATTGCTCGAGTTGAATCTCCGGCGCGTCTTCAAAAATCAGCGCACGTTCCAACTCATGGGCCAGCTCCCGGACATTGCCGGGCCATGGATACGCCAGGAGACGCCGCCGTCCGTCCACCGAAAGCTTTTTGGGAGCCATACGGTGGCGACGAACCAGCCGAACCATCAGGGATTGCGCCAGCGCCTCCAAATCTCCCCGGCGTTCACGCAACGGGGGCAGGGACAGCCGGAACAAATCCAATCGATGGAATAAGTCCTCACGAAATCGACCTGCCTTGACGGCCTGGCGCAGATCAATGTTGGCGGCGGCCAGAAGCCGGACATCAACGGGAATATCCTTGGTCGCACCCACCCGGCGCACTCGACCGGACTCGATCACCGTGAGCAGCTTCGCCTGCAGGGCCAGGCTCAGGGATGCCAATTCATCCAGGAAGAGCGTCCCGCCGTGGGCGGCTTCAAAAAGCCCAATCCGT
Source organism: Verrucomicrobiota bacterium (assembly GCA_043732975.1). Lineage (GTDB taxonomy): Bacteria > Verrucomicrobiota > Verrucomicrobiia > Limisphaerales > UBA9464 > CANIZL01. The sequence continues at coordinate 2,631 of JAYTHD010000565.1, read as the reverse complement.
GCACCCCGGGCGTCGGTGAATGCACCCTTTTCATGGCCGAACAATTCGGATTCCGCCAGTGATTCGGGAATGGCGGCGCAATTCGCCTCGACGAGCGGGCTGCCCGCCCGCGGGCCCTGGGTGTGCAGCCAGCGCGCAATGACCGTTTTGCCGGTGCCGGTTTCGCCCTGAATCAAAACGGGTGGTGGTGTGCTGCTTCCTTGGAGACGTCGGTCAACCACGAGGATCTTTTGCAATGCACCAGCGATTCCGGCCAGGGATTGACCAAAGTATAAACCCTGTTCGGACGATTCATGGCGCTTGAATTCCTCCACCCGCGCGGTCTGTCGGGTCTGGCGTGCCCGGGTCAAAACATGCGCCAGTGCCGCGGGTTCAAAGGGCTTGGTCAGGTAGTCCAGCGCCCCCGCCCGCATGGCTTGGACGGCCCCGGCGACGGCCCCTTCCGCGGTCATGATGATCACTCCCGTGGTGGGCCCGAACGTGCCGTCCTGAAGCCAGTCGGTGCCCAAACCGTCGGGGAGGTTGACGTCCAACAGCGCGAAATCGAACCCCTGTTCAGCGGCCAGCCGTCGGGCTCCACGTGCCGAGTCCGCGGATTGTACATCGGCTCCGAGCCGTTCCAGATGGGATTGAATCCCCCGGCGCACCAGTGGTTCGTCATCCAGCACCAACACGGACAGGCCGGAAAGAGGGGTATTCATGAGGAGTCAGCGGATCGGACGCCATGGAGGTGTCCTCAACCTTGCCATCGGAGGACGGGCACGATGGTTCCAATCGGCCACTGGGTTCGCGGCGGGACGTCGACCAACCCGTCGGCGGCCGCCAGCGAACCCAGCAGGTGCGAAGCCTGCGGGCCCGCGGATTCAACGGTCCCGTCCGGCGCGCAACGGACCCGAAGGAAATGACGTCGTTCTTCCGGGTTGCTCAGCGGTGCCGCCAGTTTCCCCAACGATTGGGGTGTGGACGTGTCCGCCGCTCCCAGGAGTTTCCGCAAGGCCGGAAGGACCAGCAGGATGGTTGTGACAAAGGCGGCGACTGGATTTCCGGGGACACCGAAAAGATATTTGGGTTTGGCGGCGGAATTCTCCGGATTCAGGCTCCCGAAGAAAAACGGCTTTCCGGGTTTCATGGCCACCCGCCAAAAATCCAGTTTTCCCCCCAAGGATTCGAAGGAGGATTTCACCAAGTCATATTTACCCACCGAGGCGCCGCCAGCGGTTACCACCATGTCCGATTCGGCAAAGACAGCCTCGAGTGCCTTGCTCATTTCTGCTGGATCATCGCGGGGCGCCGTGAATCGCCTGGGGATTCCGCCCTCCGCGCGGATCAATTCCGCGAGCGCGAGCCCATTGCATTCGTAGACGGCACCCGGGGGCAGGGGACGGCCGGGTGGGATCAGTTCGGTACCACTCGGCAGAATGCCGACTCGAACCGGTGGGTGAACCCGGAGGTGAGAAATGCCGGCAGCGGCGAGCAAAGCCAGATGGGCGGCCCGGAGGCGGATTCCTTCGGCAACGAGGCGATCACCTCGCCGGACGTCCTCGCCGGCCAGGCGGACGTTTTCCCACGCTTTGACCCGGTCCAGTACCTGCACCGTGCCGGAGTCCATCATCCGGGTATCTTCCTGCATGACCACGCAGTCGGCGCCGGTTGGCAGCGGGGATCCAGTGAAAATGCGAATGGCCTGCCCCTCCTGATGGGATTCGCTGAAAACACTTCCCGCGGCCACCTCGCCCTGAACGGGAAATGACTGGGGAAGTATTGTCAGGTCATTGGCCCGGATGGCCCATCCGTCCATCGACGAATTATCGAAGGGTGGCAGAGAGATCGGGCTGGAAACCGATTCGGCGAGATAGCGACCGGCACACTGATCGATCAGGATTCGATCGGCGTCGGAGCCTCGCGGGCGGGGGACGGTGGCGAGCAGTCGCTCCAGGGCAGCCTCCAATGCCAGCATGGAAAATCAGGACCGAGGCGTGGTGCCGTCCTCATTTTCGGTGCCCCCGGGAGGCGCCCGAAAACTCACCCGCCAAACCATCACCGCGGCTCCGGCGACCGCGGCGAAAAACACGCTCAACGTCAGCTGGCGATCAATCGGCATCCGGCAAAGGGCCACCGCAAAGGATCCCGTCCCCGCCGCCACCGCATAGAGCGTCCACGCGGCCTGACGGTGATTCATTCCCAGTGCGAGGAGATGATGATGAACGTGATTCTTGTCGGCCTTGAAGGGAGAGGTTCCCTTAAGAATTCGCGTCACCATCACGCGCAACGTGTCGAAAACCGGCAAAGCGAAGAGGATCAGCGGTACCGACAAAAGTGGACTGGCCCGGGTTGCCCCCGCGTCAAACAGAGCAATGATGCTCGTACAGGCCAGAACGATGCCGATGGTCAGGCTTCCGGAGTCTCCGAGGAAGATGCGCGCGGGCGCGTGGTTCCAGAGCAGGAATCCCAGACAGGCTCCGGCGAGGCAAAGGGTCAGCAATGCGGGGACGATATCGTTGGAAAGCACGTGGATTACCGACAGCGAGGTCGCTAGGACTGCCGTGACTCCGGAAACCAAGCCATCGATGCCGTCCAGCAAATTGATGGCGTTGGTGACGCCGACAACCCAGAGAACGGTGGAGGGCAGAC
>JAYTHD010000564.1:0-3575 GCA_043732975.1 Verrucomicrobiota bacterium | reverse complement strand
CAGATATTCCCCCAATCCCGCCCGACCTCGCTCCCGCAACGTCCTCTCCACCGCGGCCCGGTCCAGACCCAACCGTAGCGGTTTGCCATTGGCATCCGTTCCTTCCCACCCCTCCTGGCCCTGCGTAAATACCCGCAACCGATATCCCCGCATCGCCTCCGTCTTCGTCACCTCCAACGAACGCAACCCCAGCCCATAGATCCGCCGGATCCCTTCCCGCGACCGCTGCCGCCCCGCCATCGCCTCCCCATACCCACTCCACCGATACTTGGCCGGATCGTATTTTCATATGACCCGTCCCTTTGCGCGTCCTTTCTGTCCCTTTGCGCGTCCCTTTGCGCTTTAAGACTCGTCCCTCCGACTCTGGTGATCCGCCACGATCAGAAGCCAGTTCCAAACAGGCTCTAAAGGCCAAACATCGTCGCACCGGCAAAAACCAGAAAGGCCAGGTTGATATTGAAGCAGATGACACCGGAAAATATGGCCATGACTATCCGGGCCGGATCCTTCGCTTTGCTTAGCTTGGCCACTCCAATTCCAAAAGCAGCGGAGCCAAGCGCGTCCACGGAAAGAAATAAAGCCATGGTTCCAGAACCGCCATTCGGGCCGACCCACAACAATAGCAGCATTCCGGTCAACGAGGGAACAAGCCCGGCAACAAGCCACACCCAATTTTTGCTGCTCAAATTTTTCATTGGGTGACGAAGGCATTGCCCCCCGCCGGACCGTTAGGACACGGTCATTTCCTTCGAATATTGGATGTGCTCCGGGACGGCCCGCAGGTCCCAGACCAGTCCCAATAACGCCAGTCCGCGAAGCACGTAGTAGCTGATGTCGAATTCCCACCAGAAGAAGCCCTGACGGGCGGCGTGCTGAAAGTAGTGATGATTATTGTGCCAACCCTCGCCGAGCGTGATCAGCGCCAGCCACCAGCAGTTCCGGGACTCATCGCCGGTTCGGTACCGGGCCCGGCCAAACTTGTGCATGATGGAATTGATGGAAAAAGTGGCGTGGTACAGCAGCACGGTGCTGAGCAGAAAGCCGATGAACAGGGACGACCAACCGCGCGTGAAGACGGCGTGCAGGCTGAATTCCCCGGCGTTGAAGCATCCTCCCAAGGCCATGGTGCCCACCGCCAACACCACCGGCGGCACCAGGAAGTAGCGGTCCAGCCAGACCAATTCCGGGTACTTGAGCAGATCCCTCACCTTGTCCAACTCGGTATGGTTGTAGTCGGGTCCCAGGATCCAACCCAGGTGGGAATACCAGAAACCATAAATCTTCATCGAGTGCGGATCCTGGGGCGTATCGCTGAAGCGGTGATGACTCCGGTGGTGGGCCGACCACCACAGCACCCCCTTCTGCGCACTGCTTTCCGCCGCAAAGGCCAACAGGAACTGGAACCACCGCGAGGTCTTGTAGGTGCGATGGGAAAAATAGCGATGGTATCCCGCCGTCACGAAAAACATCCGAACCACATAAAGGACGAGGCAGAGTAACCAATCGAACCAGGTCACGTGCATCCAGATCGCCGCCAACGGCGCCAGGTGGACCAGGATAAAAGGAGTGGTGGCGAAGCCCTTCACGCCCGCCCGTGGTTCGGGAGCCATCGTCGCTCCCGTTTCCATTTCAATATTTGGAGAATTCATTGCCAAGCTGCCGTCGCACGGACTTCACCCGTGGACGATACCTTGGCACCACCGATTTTGGCAAGAACCGGCTTCAGGCTGGCCTTGGGATGAAATGGGGAGTGATGTTGCTCCCGGTTTGTGCTTCACTGCTGACACCATGAATTTGAATCGCTTTCCGGCGGCCGCCGTTCTGTTCGCCGGGCTGCTCTGGTTGGGCGCCGGGGTGGACGCGGCCCAAGGCCCGGCGGCCACCGTGTCCGCGGCCCAGAGCTTCCTGGCCACGCTCGACGTGCCGATGCGTGCCAAGGCGGTGTTCACCTTCGGCGACCAGAAACAACGGGCCAACTGGTCGAATCTCCCCACGGGCATCTATCAGCGCGCCGGCGTGCGCCTCGGCGAGCTGACGCCGGCACAACGCGAGTCCCTGATGGCATTGCTCGCCACGGCCTTGAGCAAGTCCGGCTTTGAAAAAGTCCGCGCCATCATGGAAGGCGATGAAACCTTGCGGAGCGGCGGCAGCGGGAAGCTGGCCTTTGGTCGCGACGAATTTTACGTGTCGATCCTGGGTGCGCCCTCGCTCAAGGAGCCGTGGATGATCCAGTTCGGCGGCCATCATCTCGCGCTCAACATCACGCTGGCCGGGGATCAGGGAACCCTGGCGCCCTGTCACACGGCCGCCCAGCCCGCCCGGTTCACCCTCGATGGAAAGAACATCCGGGCGTTGGGGGACGAAACCGATCTGGCGTTTTTACTCATCAACACGTTGGAGGAGTCGCAGCGAAAAGAGGCGGTGCTGGGGGCAAAATTTCGCGACCTCGTGCTGGGTCCCGGCCAGGAAATCAAACCGCTGGTGCCGGAGGGCGTGAAGGTGTCGACCTTTAATGAAAAGCAACGGACCCTGCTCCTCCAATTGATCCGTCAATGGGTGGGCATCCTGCCCGACAATGACGCCGATCCGAAGATGGAGGAAATCAAAGCCGGACTGGCGGGGACCTGGTTTGCCTGGAGCGGTCCAACGACCCCGGGCAGCGCGGCGTATTTCCGCATTCAAGGGCCGGCCGTCTGGATTGAACTGGCGCCGCAAAATCTGGGCGGCGACGCCACGCAGCATATCCACACCATCTACCGCGATCCCACCAACGAATACGGCCGGAAATGGTGGCAGCCATGATTCGGAGAAGCCGCGGGCCGGATCGCTGGTGGCTTCGCTACGGCTGGCTGCTACGGACATTGACGCTCGTCGTCCTTTGCGGGCGCTTGTTCCCGGCCCGAGCCCATCGCCTGGATGAACTCCTGCAGGCCACGCTCGTTGGCATCGAACCGGATGCCGTCCGGCTCGAACTCAATCTGACGCCGGGTGTTGAATCGTTCCCCGTCCTGCTCGCACTGCTGGATCTGGATCACGACAGGCAGATCTCGCAGGTCGAAGGGGAGACCTACGCCAACCGGATTCGATCCGAACTGCACCTCGACCTGGATGGTCATCCGTTGGCGTTGCAGGCCGCGGGCAGCCAGTTCCCCCCGCTGGAGGAGCTGCGGGCCGGCCTCGGCACGCTGCGATTCATGCTCCGGGCCGAACTGCCTCCACTGGTCGCGGGTCCCCATGAACTGCGGTATCAAAATCGACACCTGCCGGATCAAAGTGTCTACCTGGTCAACGCCGTCCGGCCGCAATCCCCCGCACTGCAGGTGACGGGGCAGCTTCGCAATACGAATCAAAGCGAGTGCCGCCTCACCTTCACACGGACGTCGGCTACCAGCACCACCGTATCCAGGGGCCAACCCGCACGCACCGGCCGGGTTGGAATTGTCCTCGGCCTGGCCGGCCTCGGCGTGGCCCTGGGTGCGTCGTGGTGCTGGCGCCAACGACTCGGCTGATGCTTTCGCGCACCAACCTGCTGAGAGCAAAACCGCCTGTCCCTTGGCGGCCTCTCTGACCCGTTC
>JAYTHD010000563.1:0-7070 GCA_043732975.1 Verrucomicrobiota bacterium | reverse complement strand
ACCGGCAATTTCAAAAAGTCGTTTGGCCGCGAACGCGGGTTTTCCATTGAAAACCCGAGGAAATATCACGCCCTATTAGGTTCTGTGGGATGCCAGTGAAAACAAGTGGTTTTTCCGGGAGATGGGAGTTCTTTGAATACCGAGGCGGAACGGGCGTTTGGATTGAAGCGGTTGTCGAGATTGTCAATCCTTAGTTTTTTGAGGCTTTGGCCGCTGGACTGAAGACAGCTTCTCCTGAGTGGGTGATCTCCTTTGAATCGTCTTATTCTGACACAGGAGTGGTCGAAGGTTTGGTGGTTTCGGAGGAGTTGATAATTTGCGCTAACAGCGGGGCGGCGAGAAGGATGGTGACAAAACATCCCCGGTATTTTGAGGTATGCCAATGTGAGTGAAATTGCTCTGTGTTCTTGAGTTGCATCCCCGAGGGAGATGGCGCCTCCTGCCGTCGGCGATCTACGAGGGTGATCGTGAATGGAGGGCTGCGTTGCCGCGCGGCCCTATTTTTTCCGGCGCGCGTTCAGCGCGGCGGAAGAGCGGCATCGCCCGCGCCTTGCGGCGGTGGGCGTGAAGTTGGGGCGGCGCGGCAACGATCGCCCTACCAGTGGAGGAGAATGTTGTCTCACTCCCCTTAGCGAGACGTCGGGGCTGGACGCCGGCAACCGATGCCCCCATGCTTGCGACATCGAGTGGATCACCGTTTTTGTGCCGTGGGAATGGGTTCCGAAAGGCGCCGACGATCTCAGGGTATCCGAGTGCATTGAATCGGCCACAACGGCTGAAATTCCAACCGCGCATTCATGACAATGCTTTCTTCTCCGTCCAGGCGCGTGTTCGCCCGGCGCCTCCAGGCCTGTTTTTACTTCTTTTGCGCGGGCTTGGTGGTGGCTGGCGATCTGGTCATCCCGCTGCGCACGCGGGATCCCGTTTCCGGCGTCCTGCGGGAAAATCGCGTGACGGCCGATTCCCGGCGGATCGGGGTCGTGGTGATGGATATGTGGTCGTATCACTGGTGCCTGACCTGTTCCGAACGCGCAGCGGCGCTGGTGCCCCGCATGAACCGGGTGCTGGACGGTGCCCGGAAATTGGGTATGACGATCGTGTTCACGCCGACCAGTGCCATTGCGTCCCACGAAGATTCCCCTCAGCGACTGGCGGCGCGGAGTCTGCCGGATGCCGCGTGGCCGGTGTTGCAAACGGTCCCGTATCCGCAATGTGGTCTGAAGAATCCTTATTCCTGCCGATGCGGACCGGGCATCGACTGTCCGCGCAACTGGGGCGGCGACGCGATGAATCCGGCGTTGCGAATCGAGCCGGGCGACCTGGTGGCGTGGGGCACCCGCGAGGTCTGGAATGTGGTTCAAGCCCGGAAGCTGGAGCGTCTGATCTATGTGGGCATCGCCGCGGACATCTGTGTTTTGGGCAAAGGCGAAGGCATGGTGCCGCTGCGGCAATTGGGAGTTCCGTGCGCGCTCGCCCGGGATCTCACGGACACCGATAGCTATCCCCCAATCGAGGCGCTGGAGTATACCTTGAAGGTGTTGGAGACCCACTTCGCGCCGACGGTGGATTTCGGGGAACTCCTGGCGGCGCAAGAGCCAGGAAAGCCTGATACTCGCGGCGAAGCCGATGAAATGGTGCGGATCCGCCCCTGGGGATAGCCGCAACGTCCTTACTTTTTTCAGGATCGCACCACCGTGTTTCTCGAATCGAGTTCGCTGCCTGGAGCGGAAATTCGCTATACGCTGGATGGCCGGGAGCCGTCGGCTGAGTCACCGCGTTATTCCGCGCCGCTGGTGGTATCCAATCAGGTGACGGTGCGAGTGCGCGCCTTTCGCGAGGGGCGCCCGGTGGGCCTGCCGAGTGATGCGTTTTTCGTGTGCCTGCCACCACCGCCCCCCGCGCCCACGCTTCGGCTGTGGGAAATCGAACCTTCCGCGATCCGCTATTCGGATCGGCAAAGCGAGTGGCACGTTCCCGCCCGGACCTGGGGACTGACCCTGCGCGGGGAGAATTATTATCAAGGCATCACCCTCCACGCGCCGGGAGAAATTGAATATGCGGTGCCGGCCGGGGCGACGTATTTTGTGGCGCGGGTGGGTGCCGACGACGCGCCGAAGGGCCGGTTCAATGCCCAGTTTCTTGGGCAGTATCCGAGCGTGACCTTCCAGGTGTGGTTCGATGGCCGGAAGGTGGCGGAAAGTCCGGTGATGCGGCTGGGGCAGGTGCCATGGCCCTTTCATCTACCGATTCCCGCGGGGACGAAAACCCTGAGGTTGGTGGTGACCGACGCCGGGGATGGCTCGCGCCTGGACATCGGCGACTTCGCCCAATCGGGCTTTGTCATTCCGAACTATCGCGGCCCGAAAAATCTCTACTGACTACCAATGAACGGAACCCCAAAAGCACGTTCAGTTCTTGAGAACGCTCCGTCGGTTTGAGGTCGGGCTTCCGCGAACAACCCGTAGGCGAACGTCTTGAACCCTGCCTCGTCAGAGCCTCGGCCCACCATGCGGCCTTGGGCATCAACCGTTGGGAGTGTCTTGGCGAGTCGCCGGTGGCCGGGGTGCGCCGATCTCCTCACGAAGCGCTAGCGGGCGGGACGGTATTAGGGCCGCCCACTCCGGCCACGGGATGCTGTCCGCCGAAGGCCTGGGCGGCGTCCTGCGTGACGACGACCATGCGCCGCAGGGGTGTCCCTCGGAAGGTGTAACCGCAGGCAAAGGTTCCCGCGATCAGCGTCCCGGGAGGCACTTCCTGACCGTCGTGGGATTCGTGGATCTCCGGATTGAAGGCCGCCCCCGCTTCGGCCTCGTGGGCGACCACACCCAGGCGGCGCACCGCGTCGAGGCAGGCGGATCGGAAATTGCCCAACTGTTGCATCAAACCCGGCTGCCCGCTGCGGGCTCCGGCCTGGAACAGCGCGAACGTGTGATCCAGAAGGTGAACGATCACCTGCAATCCCTCCTGTTCACCCCGGCGCAGCTTTTCGATTTCCAGTCGCGTTACCTGTTTTTCCTGGTCATTCACGGTGGTCAGGAACTGGGTGAACTCCAGTCGCTCCTGCGCCAGTTTGGTGGACAGTTCGCGGGCGGCGGCTTCGACGGCGCCAAAGGAATTTCCCGCGGCGGCTAGTTGCGCCACCGCTCCTGAGATCTGTTGTCCGGCGCCCTCCAAATGCCGGATTTGCGCCAGCGTACCGGCTAAATTGGTCTGTTCCGTCGCCCGCACGGCGGTCTCGTGGTCCACCAGGAACGGGCGGCAGAGCAACCAGGCGCCCAGAGCCACGGCGGCGACGATCAGACCGACATACGAGGGCGAATTTGGGATCGCCTTCACATGGCATTGCCAGCTGATCGCCACGGCCACGGCGACCAGCAGCAGATCTCCCAGCAAAAAGGGCCATTTCGAAACGGTCGGTACGGATACATCAGACATGATCGGTAGTTTAGAAGCTGGGGCTGGATCGGGCCAGCAGTTCGTCAGAAACGTCAGACGGCTCAACGCGACGACAGGATCGTTCGCAAGGCGGCGAGGACCAGATCGACGTTGCGGATGGACGCCCCGAATCCCATCAGGCCGATCCGCCAGGCCTTGCCGGCCATCGGACCGAGACCGGAGCCGATTTCGATGCCCCATTCTTCCAACAACCGGCGGCGCACGGAGGCGTCGTCGACGCCCGCGGGGATTTGCAGGCAGTTCAGCGAGTGCAGCGACCGTTTGGGGATGTAGTGGATGCCCAGGGTTTCCAGTCCCGCCCGCAGGCGCTGGTGCATCTGGGCGTGGCGCGCGATGCGGGCCTCGAGTCCTTCCTCCAGAACCATGGTCAGGGCTTCATGCAGGGCGTAGGTCATGTTGATCGGCGCCGTGTGATGGTACACGCGTCCGCCACCGCCGCCGCCGGTGTAGTATTTGCGCAGCAGGGAGACGTCGAGGTACCAGGATTGTGGTTTGGTTTTCCGTGCGTCCATGCGCGCCAGCGCCCGCACGCCAAAGCTCACCGGCGACAATCCCGGCGGGCAACTCAGGCATTTCTGCGTGCCGCTGTAGATCGCGTCGATGCCCCAGGCGTCCACGTTCAGTTCGTGCCCGCCGAGACTGGTCACGGCGTCCACCAGCAGCAACGCACCGTGGGCGTGGATGAGATCCGCGAATCCCTCCAGCGGTTGGTGCGCCCCGGTGCTGGTTTCCGCGTGGACGATGCCGACCAGGCGCGACTTGGGATGTTGCTCCAGGGCGGCGGTGATTTGTTCCAGCGTGATGACGTCACCCCAGGTGGCTTCCACGGCATGAACCACCGCGCCGCAACGTTCCATGACATCCTTCATCCGGGTGCCAAAGACGCCGTTGACGCACACGATGACTTCGTCGCCCGGTTCAATGAGATTCGTGGCGAGACATTCCATGCCGGCCATCCCGGTGCCGCTGACCGGAAAAGTCAGCGGGTTGCGGGTTTGAAAGACCTGCCGCAGTTGCTCGCAGGTGTGATCCAGGATGGCGAGGTATTGCGGATCCAGATGGCCAAGCGTCGGCGCACCGAGGGCACGCAGGACGCGTTGGGGCACCGGACTGGGACCGGGGCCAAGCAGCACGCGCTCCGCAGGAATCAACGAGGGGTTCATGTAACAACGATAACAAAGATGACAGAAATGAAAATTGGACGACCCGCGAAATTGTCCGTTGCGAGGCGCGCTGACAATGGCCGGTTCGCGGCTCGCGATTGATTGGCGGCCGGTCGGAGAATCCCCGCTAATCTGCCGTCATGATGCGTCTGTTGGAAAACCTGCTGCAGCCCACGGGCATCCTCTGGCTGCTGCTGTGGATCGCCACGATCGTGCTCTTCCGGCGACGGCAATTTCGCTGGAGTGCGACGGCGGGTGCTCTGGCCGTCGCCCTTTGGATTATCGGGGCCACGCCCCTGCCCGCGAAGTTGTTGGCCGATCTGGAACGGCCGTATGTCCAGTTCGCCCGGAATCCTCCGGCGACCGATGCCGTGGTGATGCTGGGGGGCACGCATGATTATTCACCGCGGACGCTGTTGCCGATGAATTTTGGCGGCAGCGTGGATCGGGTGACGACGGCGTTGGAGCTGATCCGGACCGGCCGGGCCAAGGCGCTGGTGCTTGGGGGATCCTATTATCGGTTGAACGGCGAGTCGCGGGCGGATTCGGAATTGTTGACCGAGTGGATGAAGGATTGGCATCTGCCCACCGGGGAATTATTCCGGCTGGGAATCTGTGCCAACACCCGCGACGAAGCGGATCGGACGGCGGCCCTGGCGCGGGAGCATGGGTGGCGGCGGGTGCTGTTGGTGACCACGGCCTGCCACTTGCGGCGCAGTGAAGGGACCTTTCGCAAGGCCGGCCTCGAAATCGTGCCGATCGGGTGCGACTTCCAGGGACTCGACGCGCTGGACGAATCCGCCCGGCTCTGGAGGTTCATCCCGGAAGGCACCACGCTGGGCTGGTTTCAGACCTGGTTTCACGAAGTCGCCGGCTGGTGGTGGTACCGTTCCCGCGGTTGGGTTTCCTGACCGACGGGAGTCACACCCCGAGGTATGGGTGTGACCCCGTCAGGACTGCCCGGATCGGGTGGGGATCAAACTGGAAACCGGAGTTAGATCCGCAGATTTCCGCAGATTATATGTGGAATTATCGCTTAGCGCCTCTTACCCGCTGGACAAGGCCCAGGAGTGTTCGCTTCACGTTCCTAAACGGCTCTTTATCTGTGTGAATCTGTGTGAATCTGCGGTTCCCGACCCGGGTTTTCGGCATCAATTCACCCAGAAACTGAAATCCGAAACTTCGCCGGTGTTCGCGCCGCCGACGGGGCCGAGGTTGAGGGTGTTGCTCACCCGCACGCGGACGTAGTGAGCGCCCGGGGCCGGCGCGGCCGGAACGGTGAAGTTGAGCCGGTGCGTGCCCGCGAAGCCGAGCGGGGCGTTGACGATCACCCGCTCCGCCGGTTCGAAATTATTGTTTCCATTCATATCAATCCAGATCTGGGCAATCGCCGGACCATTGACGGTCACGTCAAAATAGGCCGCGGCGCCCCGGGTCAGCACCGAGGGGGCGACGCCATCGTTGATATCGGGACCCGGGCCTGCTTCCGCCGTCCAAGTGGCGCCGAGCATCAGGCCGGAATTGCCATGCCAGGCGACGCCGCAAGGGGCGGTGCTATAGTCCAGCTGTGCCCGGGCGGCCGGCGCGGCCAACAGCGTGAGTCCCGTGGCGATGGTGAGGAGGGAGGAGATGATATTCTTCATAGTAATGGCTTTTAATAGTATCTGTTTTTACAACGGTGTTGCTCTCGCAACACTGCGATACCCAGCTACTGGCATGCCGTCTCACCGGGCGGGCGGCGCCCAGGGGTGGGCGAGTCGCGCCCATCATTCCTCCGCTTCCAGGGCTCCCGGCGCGATTTGTCCGCGGGTCCGCAGATCGTGGAGGTCGCGGCGGATGGTGCGGCGGTCCACGCGGAATTCCTGGGCCAGAGCGCTCAAGTTCGGGCGGACGCTGGAGCCGCGCAGTCGGTTCACCAGGGCATGCTGACGCGCGAGGCGTTCGGTGAAAAGTCGTTCGCGTTCCCCGGATTCGATTAATTCCACGCGCTCCAGCGAACGCAGGGTGGCGACGGCTTCACTCAGCCCACAATCCCGCAGGGCCGTGGCCACCGTGGTTTCGAGCACTCCGAGATCCACGGGCTTTTCGATGACGTAATGGGCCGAGTTCGGGCCACTGAGGGCGCTCAATTGTTCGGAAATGGCCAGCGTGCCACTGACCACGATCACGGGCACATGGGCGGCGATGGCCTTGAATTTGGGCAGGAAATCCAGGCCGCGCTCGCCGGCTTCCAGCACGTGGTCCAGCAGAATCACATCGGGCGGAGCGGTCTTCAACCGTTCCAGGGCGTCACTGCCCCGTCGCACCCAATGCCATTGGTAATCCGGCAGGGCCTGTTGGTAGAGTCGGGCCTGGACGGGATCGTCCTCGATCAGGAGCAACTGGCCGTGGCGGGGGCCGCTTTGGGGTGTGGAATCAGGACTCATGTCTGGGCGGACGGTGGGGCAAGGG
>JAYTHD010000562.1:0-4258 GCA_043732975.1 Verrucomicrobiota bacterium | reverse complement strand
GAGTTCCCATCCTTCCTGCGGCAGGAGCACCTGGCCCACGGGTGAATGATTCGTGTAGCCCGCCGGGATCGGAGTGCCCCAACCCTGCCAGAGCCAGCGGAGGGCTTCGGGCAGGGTCGCTCCCCCTTGTTTGCCATCGTGGCCGCCGGTGCCCCAGGCCTTCTGCACCTCGTAGCCGGCCCATTCCAGCGCGCTGTACATGTCCTGATTGGCGATCCACCAATTGCCGCCATAGATGTTTTGATCGTTATAGCCGTCCTGGAGAAATACCCGCAGCGGACGCGGTTCGTGTTTGCGAACGAGGATGGGATAGCTGTTGCCGCCGCGCAGGCCGACGTAGGTGCCGATGGTGCTGAAAACCCTGCGGAAGAGATCCGGACGTTCCCACGCGGCGGTGAAAGCGGCGATGGCGCCGGAGCTGGATCCGGCGATCCCGCGCAGGTTGGGATCCGTCGTGAGCTGATATTTGGATTGAACTTCCGGTAGCAATTCCTCTTCCAGAAAGCGCACATAGCTTTCGCCCAGGCCATCATACTCGTAGCTCCGGTTGAAGCGGGGCAGGGCGTTGGTGCCCAGGAGCGAGGGCAACACGCCCGGGTTGACGAACACGCCGATTGTCACCGGCATCTGTCCGCGGGCGATCAGATTGTCGAACACCACCGGTACGCGCCATCCGCCGGCGGGCGAAATGTAGCCGCCGCCATCCTGAAACACCATCAGCGCTGCCGGTTTGTCGCTGGTGTATTGGGCCGGCACGTAGACCCAGTAGTCGCGGACGGTTCCCGGAAAGATGGACTGGGCGCCCGCGGCGATTTGGTACTTGGTGACCACGCCGTGGGGCACCTTGGGATCGACCTGCGAATCAGGACCGAGTTTGTAATCGTTGTCACCGGGCGGTTGGGCCCGCGTGGAGAAAACCCCGGGTGTGACAGTGACGGCAAGGGCGAGGAAAGCTGCGCCCGGACGGATTCGAAGCATGCGGCGGAAAATGGCGATGCGATGGCCGTGGGCAAGCAATGACCGACGAATTGAAATGGCTTTGTCGCTCCAGTCCCGAGATCGAACCGGCGGAAGGGGGTTGCGTCGGAGTCTGATTTGTAGAACGTCGCGAATATTTCCCGGTGGCCGCGCGACGAAAATCCATCAATCCTACGGACCGATGTTGACGACTGAATTTATACCGAGCGCGGAACCGGGGTCGCGGGCGCTGATGCTCGTCCTGCATGGCCTGGGTGATTCCCTGGACGGCTGGCGTTGGCTGCCTGGCGAATTGGGTCTGCCGTGGATGAACTATCTGCTGGTGAACGCGCCCAAGGATTATTTCGAGGGCTACAGCTGGTTTGACCTCACCATTCCGCGTTTCCCCGGGGAGTCGCTGTCGGTGAGCGGCGGCGACATCGATAGCGCCCGCGGGCAATTGTGCGCGCTGCTCGACGCCCACCGTGCCGAAGGGTGGCAGAGTGAACAGACGACGCTCCTGGGCTTTTCGCAGGGCTGTTTGATGGCGATCGAGGCCGGCTTGCGGTATCCGCATCGATTGGCGGCCGTGGTCGGCATCAGCGGATGGGTGCACAGTCCAGCGGCCTTGCTCGCGGAGCGGGGCCCCCAAGCCGCGGCCGTGCCGATTTTGGTGACGCATGGCACGGAGGACACGGTGGTGCCGATTGAAAAATCCGAGCCGGGTGTCCGGCAGTTGCAAGCCGGAGGACTGGATGTCGCCTGGCAGGTATTTGAGAAGGCTCACACCGTGGCGGGTCGGGCCGAAGTGGGATTCATCCGGCGCTTTTTGGAGGCGGCGTACGGTCGGCCTCCGCAAAAGACGCGTAGCGCCGGAGCGACCGAGGGTTGAGGCCTGGAGTCGTTGAAGGCACGGGCGTTGAAAGGATTCACCCGGGCATCGTGTACGAATCGTGGCAGCTGGGAAGGGGAATGATTCGATGGTCGGTTGCCTCCACTGGAGATCGCCGTACACTTGGAAGATTGTGAGTCCACGACGCTCTGCTCTGAGTTCGATGCTGATGACGGCCGCCCTGATTGCGGTCGGATGTGGTCGCCCGGAGCCCGCGGCGTCGACCGCCGGCGGTGGCGGTGGCCATCCGCATGTTCACACGGCGAAATACGGTGGCGTGTTGGTGGAGGTCGGCAGCCATGAGTTCAATTTGGAAGTGCTGGTGGATCCACAGGCGGGCAAGTTGACCCTTTGGACGCTGGACGCGCACGCCGAGGAATACGTGCGGATTCCGGCCCGGACGCTCGAATTGACTGCCAAGGCAGATGGCGGAGTAGAACGGACACTGGAAGTTCGGGCGGTCGCGAACTCCGCCACGGGTGAAGTCGAGGGGAACACCGCCCAGTTCGAAGCCAGTGCCGATTGGCTCAAGGGTGCGAAAGATGTCGAAGGTTCGGTGAAATCGGTTACCTTGGGAGGGAAGACATTTACGGGCCTCCGGTTTGACTGGCCGCACGGTACGGCCGACGGACATGCGCATTGACGCTCAAGCCTTGAGTGGAGTGGAGTGGATGGTGGAACGAAGTACTTTGATATGAGCAAACCTCTGATTCGACGCGGCGCCCAGATTCTGGGGATTTTTTCGGTGGCCACGGTGATGGGTTCACTCCTGTTCGCCGAGGCCAAGGCCAAGCCGGTTCGCGGTGAACCCATCCAGGCGGCGGCACCGCGCGGGGAGCCGATCCAGCCGGCCGCCCCGACATCGCCCGTATTTGTGCCCGCCGCGGCGACCGCCGCCCTGACCGTCGATGCGGCATACCCGGCGTTGGGATTCGACAAACTTTCCGGCTTTAATTACGTCGTGCCCGAATACGCGGGTACCAACAAACCGGCGGCGCCCAACACCAACCAAATTCCCGCCGCCATCAAGGCGTTTGACGGCAAGTCGGTGGCCTTGAAAGGATTCATGCTGCCGCTCAAGGTGGAGCAGGGAAAGGTCACCGAGATGCTGCTCATGCGGGATCAATCGATGTGTTGCTTCGGTTCCGTCCCCAAGATCAATGAATTCGTTACCGTGAAGATGGTCGGCGGCGGCACCAAGGCGGTCATGGACCAGGCCGTGACGCTTTACGGCAAACTGCGCGTGGGAGAATTCATGGAAAATGGTTTCCTGCTGGGCATCTATCAGTTGGATGGCGAGAAGGCTTTGGGGCCGGGACTCTAGTTCCCTCTCACCTTCAAGATGAGACTAATTCGCTTGGTCCCAGCGGGAAAGTTCATCGGAATAAGCGGCGTCCGGTTTCGTCGGTGCCCATTTTCGCTCGTTTTCGCCCGTTGGCGTTGCCGTCCATTCCCTTCATGAAGCTATCCGCGCTTGCTTTCACTCGCCACCCGGTCGCGGTTGCTGGCGCCATCGGTTGGGTCATCTCGGCGCTGGTCGGCGCTGCGGCGGAGCTGGCCATCCGGCCCGCGGTGCAGCTGGATTTTTCCACCGCGGTCAACCGGGTTTACCAGTTGCAGCACACCGATGACCTGGGGCAGTGGAGCACGCGGGACGGGTTTTTTTTCGCCGGCGCCTCGCGCGATTCTCGATTGGAAAGCACGGCCGACACCAGTGCCCGGTCGTACCGGTTGGTGGAATCGCCTTCCCGCAATGTTTCCGCGCTGCTGGAGCCCATCCGGGCCAAATACACCTTGCCGGCCCTGGCGGCGGTGGTCGTCCGTTCCAACCTCGTGGTGGGACTGGGTGCGGTCGGAAACCGAAAATGGAATATCAAGGAGCCGGTGACGTTGAACGATCTGTGGCATCATGGGTCGATCACGAAATCCATGACGGCCACCCTGGCGGCAGTGCTGGTCCAGGCGGGACGGGTCCAGTGGACGACCCGATTGGCGGATATTTTTCCCGCTCAGGCCGCCGCGATGCATCCGCAGTGGCGGACGGTGACGCTGGAACAATTGCTGGCCCACCGTGCGGGAGCGCCGGATTCGGACTGGCTGAATCAAAAGGGCATATGGCCGCGCATCTGGGCCTTTGGCGGCACGGCTCGTGAGGCGCGTGGTTACCTCCTGAGCCAGGTCACGGTCCTGGCCCCGCAGTCGACACCCGGAACTCAATTCATCTATTCCAATGCCGGCTATGCCCTCGCCGGTGCGATGCTGGAGCAGATCATGGATCAGGCGTGGGAAATTCTGATTACGGAACGTCTCTTCCGTCCGCTGGGAATGACGTCGGCTGGATTTGGCGTGCCGGCGACGCCCCGGTACATCGATCAACCCTGGGGCCATACCTGGGTGAATGGCGCGCCC
>JAYTHD010000561.1:0-18248 GCA_043732975.1 Verrucomicrobiota bacterium | reverse complement strand
GGTATCCGGGACGGCGTCCAGCAACTCCACCAATCCATCGTCGGGGTAATAAATGCTGGCCACCAGTTCATAGTTCACCGGCGCCCCCGACTTGACCCGCACCCCGACCAACCACCTGCCGGTCTGCATCGCCACCGGAGCGTCATTCGCCGTGACGACGATGATCTCGGGAACCACGCCAGAATTGACGGAGGCGTAATCATAAACGGAAAGGGTTGGCAACGGTCCCTCGCGTCGCAGATACAGATCCGCATCGCCCGTCAGGCCGCGCAACTCAAATCGACCCGAAGCCGCACCGGAGCTGACATCAATATAATAGTAGTCAAAGCGGGGCCCCAACGCGCCGGCGACCTGCACCGGCACATCGTTGTTCAGAGCTGTGAGCGACGCGGCATTCTCACGCGCCAGCACCGTGTATTTCGCCGCATTGGTCCCCGGATTGAAGACGCCGACGAACCAGACACCCGGACGCAGCGTCACCGGTTGGCTCTCGCCATCGATCAAAATGCGCTCGTCTTCCAATCCGGGATTTTCACTCGAAAACGCGGCCTGCATGGGGCGCGGGAGGTCGGGTGATGGACTGACATAAAGACTCAACCCCTGATCCAGGTTGAACAGATCAAAGGAGACCGACAACGCCTGACTGGAGACCACAAAGGAATAAAAATCCTCCTTGCCCCCCAGCAGGTTGGTCCGGCTCAGCGGTATATTATTAGTCAGGCGAGTGATCGGCAGATCCAGATCGACCTGAATCGCAAATTCATTCGTCGACGCCGGGGCCAGGCTCAACACCTCCAGGTAATACCGCTGTCCCCGCGGCAGAATGGGAGGCTGGGTGAGCGTGACCGCGGCCGCCTGCAGCCCAACGACGAACGGTAACAGCGTGACATCCTGGGCGTTCAACCCCCCGTCAGGCAAACCACTGTCGTTGTAAAGCAGGCGCAATGGCGAATTGAAGCTGACCAGCTGGTTGATGGCAGCCGTCGACTCCAACGGAACATCAATATAAAAATAGCTGGGTTTTCCGTCGTTGGTGCCGTGATAAGCGATGCCGTTGGTCAACCGGACAACCGGAGGATTCGTGGGCGCAAAGGTCAGATTAAGCTCCCATGAAATCAGATTTCCCACGATGTTGCCACGAGCGTCGGTAAGCTCCAGATGCCAGTCCCCAAAGGCGTTGCCACCCAACAGTGGCTTCAAGGATTCCTCCGGCAGATAACGGGCTTCCGCCGACAGTTGCCGCAATTCGATCCCGTCCAGATCCAGGCCATACTCCACGCTGTTGGTTCCGCCGACACTGACGAGCGAACGGAAATCAAACACGGCGGCATTGGTGGCGGCCAGGAACGACGTGACGTTGCTCGTCCAGTCGGGCGTCCCCTCCAGATCCCGATCAACGTCACCGTTAAAGAAGAAGCGAGCCAAGAGCCGGTTCGTCTCCCCCGGGTGACTGCGCGTTCGGAAGACCAGTTGATACTTCTGTCCCGGGGTGGTTCCGAAGGTCCGGGAAATGGCCCCGGCACCCAGAACCAGCCACTGATTCCCCTCGAAGGCCCCGGCACCTGACTTCACGGTCACGGCATTATTCACCACCTGCCAATCCTCCACGGAGGAGCCCGCCAGATTCGTTCCGGCCGCTGCAGTTTCAAAACCACTGGCGACCAATAGCGATGGAGTGCTCAATTGGCCGGTAAATGGCGGCGCGGCAAACTTGATCAGTTGAGTGGTGCGGTTGGTATTCTCCGAAAAGACGGCATAGTTGATCTGTTTGATGAAGGGATTAGTACTAACCACACCTCCTTTGGAAGTCAGGAAGCGGGCCAACCCATTGGTATCAACCAAGGCCGCACTGAAGGAACCCGGCCCATTCCCCAACGGCTCGTCAAAGCCAACCAAGAGCGCCGGCGCATAATAATTCGTCCGATCCGACCAACCCGCAATCACGATGTTGGTGTTCCCCGACGGCAGCGTCACCCACCCCTCCATCGTAAACCCATTGGTGCCCACATCGAGTGGCGGGGTGCGACGGACAACGTTGGTGGAACTGTTGGTCACGACGGTCGGCATCCCGCCGATGATGTTTGTGAGGAAGGTGTTGCTAATAACCAGGGTGAAGGGTTGGTTATCGGCCACGGCAAACCCATTGGTGCCGCCCAATTGCACCGCCCGGTCAAACTGACCCGGAACAAACCCGGGGTTTCCCGCCAACAGGGCGTCCGCACCGTTGCCAGTGGCATCCACACCGCTGCCATCAAAGGGATACCGTGCGGCCTGTTGGGCGTCGGGACCCTTGGGTGTTCCCTCGAACCCACGGTTATAGATTCCAATGATATCCACCGGAGCCAGCGCCCGTCGCCACAAGGCAAAATCGTCGAGTCGGACCGGTGAATCCGTCGGCGACAATCGACCGGAAAGATCGCGACCGAAGATGAAATCTCCCAACGTGGCCGGATCGAAACCCGGGAAGGCATCCGTGGCCACCGGTCGACCATTGACATAGAGCTTCGCGGCGCCGGAGGCACGATCGAACGTCAATGCCACGTGGGTGAAATTGAACGTGAGATTATCCGATCCAAACCCATTGGTATCCGAGCGTCCCCGGGCCTCGGTCACCAGCGTCCGTTGACCCACGGGATTCACCAAATGTATGAACAAATCGGACTCCCGCTCATCCTGCAGCCGGAATCCGACTTCAAGGCTGGAGACCGGTCGGGAATCATTGACGAAGATGGAGGAATCCGTCAGGGCGTCATCCTTTAGCGGTCCATTGGCACCTCCGGTTGAACTGAAAACATTGTTGAAGGAACTGTCGAGATCGCGGTCTATGAAGCCCGCAATGCGATAGGTAATCGCCACGGCATTCGGGTTGCAGACGGCGATGAAATACCGGCCGGCCACCAGTGGCGGAACATCGCGAATTCCCAGGGAAACCGTGCCGCCTGGCGGGGTGATCACCGCGTACTTGTCGGCGGAATTCGGGTCATTGGGATCGGGTACCTTCTCCCGTTTGATGAAGACCCGGAGGGGCAGGGCCGGCTGCATGTTGGTGACCACCACCCGCAACCGGCTGGCATCCGAGGGAACATTGATCACTTCCAGTTCACAACGGCCGGGTAGCACCGTCCGGGTGACGAAGCGGGGACCAAAATCATTGGTCAACGCACGGATGGTAAAGGAGTCAATACGGCCAACGTGACCCAGTCGATTATCGATCGATTGCTGAAGCCAGACCCCTTGCAGCGGCCGGCCGGCATATTCGTTGAGCGACCCCGGCCCGTCGGTCGGATAGGCTCCCGGATCACTTCCCGAATTCGAGTCATCGTAAGTGGTCGGCAGAAACGACCCGGCCGAATGCAGGAAACCGTCCCGGGTCCGGAACAGGCGATTGTTTTGCAGGACACTGTTGATGACGTTGTGATTCAGCGTGCTGACCAGGTCCAGATAGGCTTCATGCGTGACCGATTCATCGACAGAAACCCGCCGGATTTCCCCGCCAAAGACGGCCAGCGACATCGACAAGCCATATCCCGGGTGGGCGGGCGTGCCGTCGGGAATCGGTTGCCGGATGGCAAACCCGGGGAAGACCAGTTCCCCCTTGGCATTCACACTACCAAACGGGCGCTGACTGCTCAGGGCGATGAAACTATACTCGCCGCCTTGCTGGTCCTCCGACTTCACCCCGATGTAAAAGACTTCGTTCGGCCCAACCACGGCATTGGTAAAGACCACGAATTCAGTGCCGCCCCGCTGGGTGGATTTGAAGGCGCTCGCGATCACCCGTGAATCCAGATTGGTCAAACCAGGATCGCGGCTCACATAGAGGTCAATGTCCGCTTCCTGTTGGGCGCGTGGAACCGCCAGATCTGGAGGGAGGAACGTGACAAAGGCCACATTCGGACCACTGGTCAAGCCAACCGCCGCATTGGTGGCGAGGATATTGGTAAAGACATAAAAGCGCCACTGGGTCAAGGTGCCATCCACACCGCCGGTCAACGGCGAATTGGCACCGGCCCGTTCGTTCAATTTCAACTCCCCATTGGTCAGGCCCACCACCCGTGGGGGCTCCAGGAAAAATCCGCCGCCGGGCGTGCTGGCATCCGCCTCGACCGTTCCCACCACGTCCGTCGGGGTGGCGCCCTCACCCGCCAGCACCAGGGCGGCATCCTGCGCGATATTGGCGGTATCGTCACGATTGGCGTTCACATTGACCTGCCGGGCATAGACTGTGACGATCAAGTCCGCATTGGTCGCACGCGCCGGAACAATCACCCGCTCCACATTGTTGACGAAGTCAAATTGCGCCGAGGGAAGGTTGGTATCCGTCGCACTGTGCGCCTGACTGAATCGGCTGGTACCGCTGAAATCGTTTCCGATATAGAATTCGCCCGTCAAGGTGTTGGAGACGATCAAGTCCAGATTGTTGACCAATTTGATGCTCGCGGCTGGATTTCCCGGCGGATCCGTCCAGGCCAGCGTCAGCGTGATCGGCCGCCCCTTTTCCTTTTCCACAATGTGCAGTCGATAAGATCGCCCCTGTCCCGTTGCCAGCCCGACATTGCCCACACCGCTGCCGTGGACGGAAAACCCGACGATCGGCTGGCCACCGAGCTTGAACCCGCTGCTCAAGGCCCGGTGGAGATTAGGCCGGCCCCATCCGGCATAATTAATCGTGCTGTGGAGGTCATAGTTGTAAGTTTCACTAGTCGGCCGCGCACTATTGATCAGCAGGGCCTTATAGCCGGCCACCGGAATATGTTGGGGGACGCGTGCACCCTTTGGGATCTCGAAGTACTCGACCATCTGCGCGAGGAGACCGGAGATCGCCGGAGTGGCCATGGAGGTGCCGGATTCATAACGATACCAGCCGGCACCCTCCTCATTAAGCTGTTTATAGAGTCGGTAGTAGTGATTCGATTCCGGCTCGGGCAGAAAGGAGAATTGGCTGAGCAAATCCCACTGCTGGGAACGGGCGGAGAAAATAAAGCTTCCCGGCGCCACGACATCGGGCTTGAAGCGCCCGAAATCACCTTCCACACCAATGCCCACATTCCCGCGACTGGAGAATTCAGCGACTTCATAGTCGGTGTCCGTCTGCGCCGCGAAAGGCCGGTTGGTCAGATAGGAGTTGGTTGGATTATAGCCGCTCCCCGGAATCGGGCCGTCCGCCCACACCACCACATTATTGCTGTCATAGAGGAACGCATTGGTCAGGAAGCGCGGGCTCTCCAGCGCGCCCACGGTGATGACATTTTTGCCATTGCCCGGGGCGAGGACACTGTCTTCGAAGCCGCCGGCCCCGTTCGAGGCACCCTCCCCGTCATTGCCCGCGGCAAAGACATACAGGATCGGCTGCTCGCCTGTATCCAGCGGCAAGGCATCACGACAGGCAAGGTCGTAGGAGGCGGAAATCGACGTGTACTCATAGGTTCCAATATAGCCCCAGCTGTTGTTGGAAATGGGTGCATTGGTAATGCCCGTGACCTCCCGATTGGTCCGGGCAAAAGTCTCCTGCAGGAAGGCATCCGAGATCGTCGGCCCAGTTCGCAGGTCGATCGGCAGGATCAACAACTTCGCGTTGGGTGCCTTGCCCCGGAAATTGGCATTGGTGACCGATCCCTGGGGCGGCCTGGTCACCTGCGACGACTGCTTCCCATTACCCGCAATTGTGGCCGCCACGTGAGTTCCGTGGCCCTCCGGATCATCGAGAAAGCTGGGATCCGTGGTATAAACCCGTTCCGTTCCAATGTCGGGATGCGTGACATCGAGGCCGGAGTCATTCAGATTCACCAGCAAGCCGGCGCCGGTCAGGCCCTCGGTGGAAGCCGTGTTCTCCGCATTCGTGACGGATCCCAGGATCAAGGCCGTGACGTCATTGAGCAATTGGCGCCGACGGGCCTCCTCCAGCAGGGGTACCGAGGGGAGGTGCGCCAGTGCCACCAGATCCTTCGGCTGCCGGACATAGACCAGGGGACCGAACGGACCGCGCTGCACCGATTCAATTTCTTCACCCAGATTCCGGATGTCCGCGATGCCTTGTTCGCCGGTCACGGACACCGCGACCCGAACCTCGGGATCC
The DNA here is from genome assembly GCA_043732975.1 of Verrucomicrobiota bacterium. Taxonomy (GTDB): domain Bacteria; phylum Verrucomicrobiota; class Verrucomicrobiia; order Limisphaerales; family UBA9464; genus CANIZL01. The sequence continues at coordinate 12,172 of JAYTHD010000561.1, read as the reverse complement.
AGCGGGGCATCTCGCAAAACCCGCGCCAGGAGACCCGGTTCAAACTTGAGGTAGGGATGATTGGGCAAAACAACCCCCACTTCCGGGGCACTGGCAATCCGTTCCGCTGCCTCGCTCCCCGCCTCGATCAAAAGCGCGTTATTGGGAATGTAGGAAATCACCCGGCCGCCTTCACTTTGGATCCGCGCATACAGGGCACTGTCGACACTCTCTCGAGCCTGCACGATGTAGGTTCCCGCCGGTTTCGACGTAAAGAGTCGGGACGGAATGGAGAGAGGCTCACCGTTGGCGGTGTCGAAGAGCGCGTTGCGGAGCAGCAGCGCCCGGCCATTGGTCGCCAATTGCCCGATGCGCTGCGTGGAATTGCGCAGGCGATCCGGAAAGCGCGCCTCGCGGAACGGTGAAGTCACGTCATCTGCGACGGGCAGAATACTCGCCCACCGGGGTGCCGAAGGCGCTGTCGTAGCCACGGACGACGGCACGGTTGGCGCAGTCGCGCTCAACAACGGCATCCGTCCCAGGCGGACGGCCTCCGAAGAGGGGATCGATTCAACGGACGCGCGCATCGCCGCCCGGTGGGTCCACTGCCAGTGATGGACCACCACGGCAGTCAGCAGGGCGAATCCCAGCCACAAACGGCGACTAAGAAGAAAACGGGGCATATAGAAAGTTAAATATAGATCTCGGTTGATGAAGGGTCTTCCCGATCCGGAAGACCTGACTTCAGACTTGTCTATTTCGGCGGCGGCAGCACTCGATGGTCTTCAACGACCGCCCGGAACTTATTGGCGAGATCGCCACTATCCAGCGGCTCGGTTGGCGAACCATCAAAGCGGACCACCGTGCGGGTCGAATACTCACCCGTAACCACATAATTGGTGCTGAGATTGAAAAACGGCCCCGGTGCGGTGAGAATGGCCCCGGGCGCCGGCTTCAACACTTGTCCGAAGGCGTAAATGACAAACTTGGGCTCGTCCGTCCGTAGGAGGCCGACGATTTGCTGAGGAATCCGCTCGAGCACTTCATCCGGCACGCGCGCAACCTGCAGCGTCTCGACACCGGGCCGGGTTTGAGACCCGAAGTGCGGGTTGAAGGACGCCAGGAAGGGCGACTGCCCTCGTACCGAATAGCTATCCGAACCATTTGGGACAAATTCATTCGCACCCGCCGTCAGCGAGGGTGCTGAAAAAATATCGCCGATATGGAGGAATCGATTGCCCAGCCGGTTCTGCGAATCCCTCGATTCATTGATGCTCGTCACCATGGCCCGGACTTCATTGGAGCCGGGATTAATGGCCGGGGTCCGCGTTTGGGGTTGGTTGTGTCCCGTGGCTTCGCTCAACGGGACATTCGCATCCGAAATCACCGGCACACCACTGAGGACGGCCGACCAGGCGGCCTGGTTGGTGTTGTTGACCGACAACAAGCCCTTGGCCGCATTTTCGTTCAGAGCCGTCGTGAAAAGATCAAAGATCTGCCAGTCATTTTCCGGCCTGGTATACGGATTGCCAGCCCAAGCCATCCATTGCTTCGCCGGGGTTCCGTCGGGAAGTGTTTTTACAAAGCGACCCGCCAACGACGGCACCGGAAGGGCGAAAACGCCCCGCTCTGTCGCCAGTTTGGCATCGCGCGTCGAGACACCCGCCGGCGCCGCGGACTTCATATAAATGGTCTGCCACGGGGTTCCCCGGTGAATGCGGCCGAGTTGTCCCAGGGAAGCCAGCTTGCCCTCCGGAAACACCCAGTCATCCGCCGAAGTGATCAAGGGATCCTTGTAGGCGATGTCATACTTGAAGCTTTCCGGGTCGCTGTCGGGCGGTGTGGCCCCAAATCCCAAATTCGGTTGCCCGCCCCAGGGCGACCGCATCCGGATGATTTTGCGGATGCCGATCTGGTTGGTCAGATAGAGCCGTCCCACCGCACCACTGACGAGCGGAATCCGACCGTCCAGGCCGGGGGTGACAACCGCTTCGACATATTGCTGCGGCAGGGAGCTGACGTTGAGTCCCGGACCCAGATCCTCCATCGTATAATGCACCAGCGGATCGTTGGCCATTCGCCGATCCGTCAGGTAAATATAATGGGTGGGATTATAGCCAATCTGCGCCTCGTTCCCTTCGAACTCCCTGCGGAGCCCGGGATCTGTGAGGAACGAGCCTGCGGGATAGGTGCCGTAGAGGAAAAATTGCAATCCCTCCACCTGATCCTTGGTGATCGCCTCACCCCGGAAATTGGAACCCTGGGCATAACGCGCGTAATCTCGGGCATCGGCAAGACCGAGAGAAACCGCCAACTGGTTGGCAATGCCGAGAGAGTATTTGCTTCCGCGCGGGTCCAGACCGGGTATCCAAAGCTCCGACGGCGTGACCGTCACACCGGTCGGACGACCCGTCAATCCAGGAAAAGGCGCTTGGGAGGCGGCTCCCGGTCTTTGGAGGAACCCCAGCAGATCGGTCTGTTCCATCCGGCTTTCCAGATTGACGAAATCCAGCAGACGCTTTTGCGGCGCGGTCTCGTCGACCAGTGCATACACCAGGCGATGGCGCACCTCGACCGCGATATCAAAATATTGTGCATACGGCAGGTGGGCGGCCGTCCACTTGACGGCACTGGCGGCCTCGGGATAGATGAGAGGCCGGTTGGCCGTCGGAACCACCAGGAAGTTGGTAACCCAGGTCCCTCTCAACAACACCACCGGTAAATCCCTCCAGGAACTGATCACCCGATCCGTGGTCACCCGGTCTGTGTAAGTGGTCAGCGGCAGATAGTCCGCAAATACCCGCGGCACCCCGGCTGCCGGCGCCACGCCGGGACGATAGCCGAAGCGATACTCAACGATGTTGGTGGCAATGACCCGTGTGGGGCGGGTAAAAGGCGTCTTATAGGCATTGATCGCGTCCGCGCCCATCTGGTTGGTGACGTGCAACACATACTGCAAATCCAGGCTGCGGGACTTCCCGGGTCCGGGAAGTTCGTTGGCCGCCAGGACCGTCTGGGTATTCTTCACCACCCGCACGCGGCGGGTGACGTCAATCGACGTCTGCCAGAACGCCTCTTCAAGGGTGGGGAAACCCTTCTTGGTGCCCACCACCCACGGCACCCCGTAGATGTTCAGGTTCGTGGCCGGATTATTGCGGGTGTAGGTGTTAATGTCCGCATCCAGCGGATTGGCCGGATCCACCCAGCGCTGTTGGAGATTGAGGAGAGGCAGGGTGACCTCCTGAAAGCCGGCAAGGCGGAGGCTTCCACTTCGCCGTATCCCATTGGTCGTCACCGGTTCGAAGTAAAAGGTCGGCCGATAGGTGACCGGCGTCTGCGCCCGTCGGATCGGCAGAATTCCCTGATTTCCCGGATAGTCGACCGAATTAAAATGCGTCGCCTCATAAATGTTCGCGGCAATCTGGAACAATTGATGCGGACGGGCCGAGTAATCGTAGCGGAAAAACGAGTTTGTGGCGAAGTAGCCGTAGCCGCGCAAAATCAGGGAATTGATTGCCGGGCGGGCGGGCGTGGAACCGGATCGCGCGGCGGCCGGTTGGGTGAACAGCGCATTGGTTTCAATCTGCTGCGCCAGCAACCGGTGGACGGCATTGGTATACCATTCCAGAGGTGCCCAACTGCCAAACGCTTCATGCTTTCCCTGCGTATTCTCAAAGCCACTGGCGACATCCGCCTGGGCCTTGAGATTGCTGGTCGCGACATCATGGGCGTGGTTCAGATTCAACTTCGCCCGCCGATAGAAGACGCCACGGAAATCCACGCCCGATTCATAGCGGGCATCCGGGGTGTCGGATCCGATCGAATCGACCAGCCGATAGAAGGTGCCGGAATCATAGGAGCTCCGGCTGGCACTCGCATTGGGAAGGCGTCCGAGCAGGGTGCTGGAAAGGCTGCTGCTGGGCAGGAAGAGCGGATCCACCAATTGGAAGATGTCGGAATAAATCCCCGCGGCATCGCTCCCAGGCCAGTCCGCCGTGCTGCTGATCGAATCCAGACTGGTGTTCAACAAAGGACCCGGATTCACCACATCGCTAAAGGTCAGGAGCAGGGGGCCATTGGCGAACAGGTCGGAATCCAATCGGCGATTATTGAGTCCGAAAGTCGCGGCGGTGGGACCAATCAGGGCCTTGGAGAGGCTGGATTGAAAGACATATTCCCGGTTTTTGCGAAAGAGGATGGTCGCATCCGCGAATGCCTGCCCGCGATTGGCGGCCACCGTGGAAAGTTGGTAATTATACGCCTGCCGTCCATTGACGGTGGGCATACCGGGAGCAGGCCAAAAATTGGTGTTTAAATCGACGAGCAAACCCGCGAGATTCAGCTCCCATGAGCCCAGTCCCTGGTTCCGCAGGAAGCCGTCGGTCAGATTGAGATCGGTGGTGGGCTGAACATAATGCGCCTGGGCGGAATTGTACGCGTTGCGATCCTTCGCACTATTATGGATGTAGTTCAGGTCCAGGGTACGACCCACCGGCTGGACGAAGTAGGCAATCCGCCCGGTGAACCGGTTGCTGCCCGAGTGGGGCTCATCGGGATGTTCGGAAATTCCGATCCATTCCGGATCCCCAAATTGGGCGATCAACGGCTGCCCGGAAATGATATTACCGGCACGGTCCCGCGGTGCGACCCAGCCGTTGGTATCGTACAGGCCGTTACGATTGAGATCGAGATAGAACTGGCTTTCGATCGGACCCGAGTTGTTCAGCGTGTTGCCCAGACCGGCCGCGGTCGTAAACACCGGGGGACGCGGATCATAATAGAGGCTGCGCAGCAGGGCCCGGTATTGCGGGCTCGTCTCACTCCCACTGAAATTCGGCGGGTAAAGAATGTTCGTCCGACTGGCGCGATCTTCGAAGAGGGTGGGCTTGGCGGCATCGGCGCTCAGGCGATTGACCACGGACGCTATCTCCGCGGCTGGATTGAGCGGATTGGCGATCGGGGTCTGCCAATTTGTGGAGACCAAAAAACCGAATTCCGAGCGGGCCAAACGACCCGCCTCGGAGACGTAACGGGGAAACCGGCCGGGACCGGCCTGCAGGTTGGCGGGCAGCGTGGGGCCCTGAACCAGACCCATCATCCGCCCGGCCAGAGTTGCCTGGGCGCGGGCCAACGCGGCATCCGCCATCAGCTTGGCTTCGGCCTGGTCGGCGGCGGCGCCAACGGAGGCGCGTTCGCGCCGGCTCATGGCCAGAAATGCCACCGCGGTGACGGTCACCACCGCGAGCATGATCAGGGTGATGACCAGGGCGACACCGCGCTGATGGCGGTGGGACAATGTTTGGTTCATCGGAAAATTAGCGGTTGGCGACCCGGATGGGAACGCGTTGACGGAAAATCTGGATGCGGCCGATGTTTCGTTTCAGGTATTTCTCCCGGGGGCTCGCTCCGGGAGCCGCGGAACTGTTTCCCGGCCCGGCCAGGGCGCGGATCTGATCGAGGGCCCGCGGCTCAAGAATGGCCAGCTCGATCTCCACGGTCGTGGGCACCTGTTCACCGGTGAACAGACTGGCCACAAACGCGGTGGCTGCCGAGCCGGAGCCCGCGTTCGGCAACTGCGCGGAGCGAATGAAAATCGACTGCCCCGTGGCGGCATATCGATTGGATAGGGTGAGGGAACTGAAATTTGCGATCGTGGGCGGCTGCGGCAGACGCCCGTCAATGATCGGTGCCGTCGATCCATAGGCCGGATAGTTCCATATGGACGAATCCAGGGGCCGATTCAGCTGGTCATAGGCCGTCACCCGGAAGCTGACCACCCCATCGGCCACCCGGGCGAGATTCGCCATCGTGGCCGAGCGGACCAGCGGACCATCCTCGTCCGTGGTGGTGCCCAAAGTGGCCCTCGTCCGATCGAGCATCCGGTAGGCCAGATTCTCCCGGGAATTGGGTGACGTCAGGACGATTGGCACCTGGTTGATATTGTTATCCAGTGTTGGATTCAAATTGGCCGCATTGCGCGGGTCCGGATCCTCATAGCGGTAGAGGGTTCCGATCGGAAACAGGCTCCGGAGATCACTCCGATCCTCATTGCGAACCACAAATCCCACGACCTTCACCCGCTTGGAGTCGGCGCGTTGCAGAAAAAACAGATCCTGATGAATCGGAACCAGTGCGGTGCCCAGTTCCTGGACACTGCCCCGAAATAATTCACGGCCGGAGTCGGACGGATACGTGACAAAATTAGGCGCCCCCGCCACACCACTCACGGTCATGTTTTCGAGATCGTGACTGAGGATCTCCAATCCCGACCGTGCACCCTCCATGACATCCGTCTGATTGGAATTGGCCCGCATCGCCTTCGTCGTCTGATTGAAGAGCGAGAAGAGGACGATCATGACCAGGCTCAGCAGCCCAATCGCGACGATCATCTCCACCAGGGAGAATCCTCCGGATCTTTGGCGTCTTAGGTTCATAGGTGGATTAGAGGCTGCTCGGTGAGAAGTGCTTGAGCCCCGCGCCCGAGGCATTGAGATGGGAGGCATCCCGTGGATTAAGGTCCATCAACTGCCCAAAGATCTGGGTTCGATAGACCCTGGAATTGTGGCCGACCCGGATGGCTTCCGAGGTGGTCCCACTGCGCAGGATGACCGGCCATTGGAAAGTCAAGGCCAGCTCGTGGACCTGCTGGGCCGTGGCCAGACTCTGGGACACCGATCCACCCACGGGTGATATGGCGACCGAGGTGACTTCCGGCGTCACCAGATAGCGGAAGGAAAACTCCGTGCGTTGGTCCAGGGTCAAGCCATCCGGACCCGGCGAATTCACACCCGCCAGCGGTTGGATAGGCTTTTCCGAAAGTGTTCCCCCGATGGCCCGGATTTGGGCGCGGACGATATTTTTATATTCAATGCCGTTGACGGAGACAAAACGGGGTGCCGTCATCAATCCCACAATCTGAGCGGCGTTCGTCAAGACAATGGGATCGGTATAGCCGAGATTCTTCAGCGTCGGCGAGGGATCCCAGGACGGGCTCCGATAGGAGCGCAGGAATTGCGGGGTGGTGGAAATCAGACCATTTTCCAGGACCCGATAGCGCGCCCAGAGAATGAAATCGACATTCTTCAACAAATTCTCGCTGCCGACCGCGCCCGTACGCAGCGCATTGACGAGCACTTTGCCGTCTTCGGTGACGATGGTTTCCTCGCGGTTATGACGCTGCACGGACAGGCCCGTGGGCAGAACACCAATGATCGCCACCAAGGCGACGCTGACGACGGCAATGCAAAGTGCCAGTTCCGTCAGCGTGAAACCACGCGCGGTCGGGCGCAGCGGCCGGCGAATCACCGGGAGGGAAATTTTCATTGGATGCGGGGTTTGAGCAGGCGAGCCCGGCCGGTGAGGGTCGAGACCATGATGCGATTGGGCACGTAGGCGTAATTGATATTCTGCGACTGGGCGACGTTCGGATTGGGCTTGGGCGCGGGGGTCTCCACGAGATCCACCTCCGTCTGGGTCCCCGCCGTGCCCGGAACAATCAACTGCCCCTGGGCATTGCGCGGCATAAACACACTGCCCGAAGTGAAGGAGATCACAAAATCCGAGCCGAAGGGCGCCGCCGCCGACTTTTGCGGTCCCGTCAACAGCATCGGCCGACTGGTTTCCTCCACCCGACCCGTGCCATCAAATGCGATATACGGCATGGAAAACTCAAGTTTCTTGGATTGGGTCTTATCCGGAAAGGCGTAGGGCACCGGCAGAAGTGTGTAGGGAAGCAGGGAGACATAATTGGTCGAATCGGGGAAGGAAGTCGCATACGTGGCGGCGGCCTGACGTTCGAACATGACCCGGGGAAACACATAGCCGTCCGGCAGGGATTTCCATTCCGTGAGAAACTGCCAGTGCTCGGCGCCCGGCTGATCCCCGACCCGACGGCGGGCCAGCAACGCATAGCTGGAATAAGGCCCGGCAGCGGCGGCATAAAACGCCTGCCTGATCGTCGCGCCCTGCTGGTTGGCGGCCACGTTGGTGGCTTTCGCCGCATGTTCCCAGATATTGCCCGGGACAAAAACCATGTAGACTGTGGTACGATTCTTAAGCGCCAACTGCCGCGCGAGGCCCAAATCGTCCAGCAACTGGCGCTGGGTGGTGACCAGGGTATTGGACTTCGAGAGACCCTTGAGCGCCGGGAGGCTGATCGACGCGATCAAGGCGACGATGCCAAGTACCACCAACATTTCGACGAGCGAAAAACCGCGGTGATTCCGGATCTGGGTTTTCATGAAATGAAGCGAATTGCCGAGGCCCCGGCCATTATTTCCAGCTGTAGATATTGTCCTTGTTGACCCCCGTTTGGGTGTCCAGCGACGTATTGGCATCGCCATCCGGACCCAGGGACCAGACGAATACCGTCCCCTTCAGGTACGGGCGCTCGTTGGCGGCAGCGGCAAAGGGATTGCGGACCTGCTGATCGGCATCGAGGTCGACGATGACGATATAGGGGTTGCCCCAGGGATCACGAAAGACGCCATCAGCGCCGACTTGGGAGGGAGGATTGCCCAGCGTCCGCTTTTGCGGGGAAAGTGTTAGCGAATTCTTGGAGGACGTTTTGACATCCAGAAAACTGATCCGGTCGGGATTCAATGCGTGGGCCGGATTGACGGGCACGTTGCCCGCCGTGAGGATCGAGTCGTCGTCTGTCAGGATGGCGATCAGTTCCCGGTTGGAGACGGCCTTGAGCGGATGACGCAAATGAAAGGGTCCGATCACACCCTTGGTGGTGGTGACCGAACCGCCAACAAGGTCGAGGTCGTCCGTCCCATAGATAAAGCTACTGAGATCCGGATTAAGCGTCGTCTGGGCCACGGCGCGGGTATCCTTGGTCGCCGGGAGTCGGCTGTATTTGGCTTCATAGGCATTGATTGCCGCAGCCAGATTGGCCATTTCGGTCTGCGCCTTCTTGACCTTGGCCTTTTTCGTGACCGAGGCAACGGCCGGCAAAAGCATGCCGGCCAGAATGCCGATGATGGCGATGACCACCAGCAGCTCAATCAGGGTAAAGCCGCGAGCCGGGCGGAGGGAGGAGTGGATTTTCATGGTCGGAACAGTTGGAATGTCGATCAATAAAGGGAAACGGATTCAATGGCGCCAGTTGCCGATAATCTTCTTTTCATTGCCTTCGATATACTCTGCCCAGAGATCATATCGACCGGGGTTATTGACCGGATTTGACGAGACATACCGCCAGGGGTTGAGTTGAGGATTTGAGGGAATCGGTGACGGGAATTGCGGTTTGTTGGCCGGCCAGGAAAGCCCGGAACGCTGCTTCGGTCGGTGCGCGTCGCCGGCCCAACCGACCGCCAGCACATGCAGGTCGGGATTCTGTGGGACTTCGACTAGAAAAATATTGGCCGAGGCGCTCTCCTTGAAATCCATTCGGAAGAGCGACCGTTTCTTATCGTCGGTCGTCGCATTGACAAATCCGTCGCGGCCAAAGTATCTCAACAAATCGCTGGCGAGGATCCTTCCGTCAATATCCTCCACCATCGGCTGGAAATATCCGCTCTTGCTGAAGGCATTTTTGACGATCACTCCGGTCAGTTCGTAGTAGAGCGGATTAAGCTCCGGCCGGACCACGAGACCGCCATTGGAATCCCGCAGCGGCGTTCCGTTGGCACCCAACGCCAGGCCGTCCGGCGGGTAAACGCCGAATTTCGCCTTATAGCTCTCGATGGCCGCCTCCAGCGCTTGTAATTCCGAGCGCACCCGGGATTCCCGCGCCCGTTTCATCGCCGCCGGCGCCAGGCCCACCAGCAGGCCGGCGAGAATGCCCATCACCGCGATGACCGTCAGCAGTTCGATCAGCGTAAATGCCGATTGCGCCGCCGGACGGACCGGGGCTGAAAATGCGGGGCGACGATTCTGTTTCATGGCGCGGGGCAATTAAGGGTTCGGAAGGAGGTTGGTCTAGCAGGTTCTTAACTTTGGCGATCGCGCTGTTCCTTTTCCATCCGCTCGCTGAGCCACTGTTTGATCATGCTCTGGTAATTCAGAAAACGGGACCGGGCGAGACGCTTGATGCGGCCCAGCATCCGGGGATCAATTCGAAGGGTGATCGTCACCGAATCGGACTGCTCCGAACTGGAGGACGCCGCCCGTTCCATGAGGCGGAGATCGATGTGATTGTCCGCCCAAAACGAGGCCTCCGCCTGTTCACTGTCGAACAACGGCACATCGTCCCAATTGACCACCGGCACCTGATTCATCGCGCCTCCAAGGTTTGCTTCAGTTTGCGTTGATAAAAATACTCCTCGACCGGCGTCAGCGGACGGGCCAGCACCACCCGGACGACCTTGCCGTTGGTGCGGTAGACCGCAAAGACGCCGACGCCCGAGGCACTCTTGCCCAGATTGAAAAATCGCGCCTGGACCGAAAACCGGGCGGAGTCCGGCAGCAACCGCACCGCGAACGGGTCTTCGAAGGACTCCTCGATGTCCCGTGGCCCCAACGGGTTGCCCAACTCGAAGGGTGGATTGATCCAATCGAACTCCATTATTCAAATCGGTAGTCGAAGATGGCATAGTCAGTCCAATGTCATTACATTGTGTTTACAGTCTACCTGACCATGCCGCCAGCAATATGTCATGAAAAATCACAAAAAACGGTCGTCGGCCATGGACCGACGACCGTTGTAGGAAGGCTTCCAGGCGCTTAGTCCTTGCCGCCGCTATCACCATCGCTGCCCAGTTTGTCAATCAGCGTGATCAAGGGCAGGAAGAGCGCGATCACGATGGATCCGACGATCACCGCCAGAAACACGATCATGATGGGCTCCAGCAGTGAGGTCATGGCGGAAACGGCGTTATCGACCTCATCGTCGTAGTTGTCCGCCACTTTGAGCAACATCTCCGGCAGGGCGCCGGTTTGCTCACCGACATCCACCATGGAGACGACCATGGGCGGGAAGACCCCGGATTTTTCCAGTGGCGCGGTGATCGTTTCGCCTTCCTTGACGGACTCGTAAATGGCGCCGACGGCCTTGCCAATAACCTGATTACCGGCCGTCTCCCGCACAATCGTCAGGGCCTGCAAGATCGGGACACCGGAGCTGACCAAGGTGCCGAGCGTTCGGGTGAAGCGGGCAATGGCCACTTTACTGATAACGGGACCCAGAACCGGGAACTTGAGTTTTACCTTATCCCAGACGTAGGAGCCCTTTTTGGTCTTGAGGAGAATCTTGAAACAGATCACGAACGCCACGAGCCCGAGCAAGACAGGACCAGGCAACGGCCATCCGCCGGCCCAATCCGGGAAAACCACCGTCTGATTCTTCATGGTGTCTGAGATTTTCAGCACCACCTCGGTAAAGGCCGGCATTTGGCCGTCACCCAGCATGTCCGTAAAAATCAGCTTGAACTTGGGCACCACCACGATCATCAACAGGGCCAGAATGCCCCCGGCGACCACCATGACCGCAACGGGGTAAAACATCGCCGCGACGACCTTGCCCTTGATCTTCTCGGCTTTTTCCATGAACTCGGAGAGCCGGTTCAAGACGACCTCCAGCACACCGCCGAGTTCGCCCGCCTTCACCATGTTGATGAACAGCTTGTTGAACACCTTGGGATGCTGGGCCAGACCCTCGGAGAACGTGCTGCCGCCTTCGATGGACAGGGAGAGATCCCCGAGAATGCGCTTCAAGGCTGGGTTTCGTTCCTGCTTTTGCAATACGCGCAACCCGCGGAGCAACGGCAAGCCGGCATCCACGAGCGTGGCCAACTGCCGGGTAAAGGTCGTCAGCACCTTCGCCTTGACCCCGCTGCCCATACCAGGGATTCGAATCTCGAAGTTCCCCTTTGTCTTGCCCCCACCACCGCCGGGTACTCCCCCGGCGCCGCCCTTTTTAGCCGCTTCCTTGGGCTTCTCCGCCTCGGCGACCTTGGTGGGAAAGAATCCCATTTCCTTGAGGCGCGTGATCGCCTCGGTCTGGCTGCCGACGTCCAGAACTCCCTTCGTTTCCTTGCCGCGGGAATCCATCGCCACGTAATTGAATTTCGCCATAAATGCCTCCGGACTGGTTCAGTTTATCGCACCGTTTTTGATCCTCACCCTCAAGTATACTTCAGAATTTCTTCCACTGTGGTTTCACCGTTGTAAACGCTGCGCAAACCATCGTCGAGCAAGGTCACCATGCCGAGCTCGATCGCCTTCTGCCGCAGGACCACGGTGGGGGCGC
>JAYTHD010000560.1:0-3658 GCA_043732975.1 Verrucomicrobiota bacterium | reverse complement strand
ATCTCGCGCATCCGGCGGATCACGTCGCCGTGCATGATCTGCACATGATAAATGTCGAACAGCAACTTGAGTCGCGGCGATCCCACCCGCTCGATGATTTTCACGCACCGGGCCAGATCATCTCCGAAGTAACCCGGATGCCCCTTCATCGGATGGCTGGAATCACGGGAGTTCAGATGCTCCAGGCAAAGGTTGATCCCCTGCTTCTCCGCGTACTGCGCCGCTTCCTTGAGGCAATCGACGCAATTCTGCTCCATGGTGGCGTCGCTCAGATCGTGCTCACGCATGCCGGTGAAGGTGATCACGCCCGGCGCACCAAATTCAACGGCGAGGTCGACGCCTTCGTGCAATTTCTTGAGGCAATTAGCGTGATACGCCCGATTCGCCGGACCGTCCTTGAACCCGTGGCTGCTCACCAGGGAAGGCTTCAGACCGAGTTCGCGCATCCGGGGATAGTGGCTGGCATCGATTCCTTCCATCGCGGTCATGCCCATTTGGTGGCACGCGGCGATGAGTTCCGGCATGGGCATCGGATTGAAACACCACCCCATCACGGTATGCCGGATGCGACCGTGGGCGATGCGATAATCCGGCGGGGGAACTTGCGCGGCGGCCGACGGCCCCGGCTCGGCCGCAGTGGTCATCAGAGCGCTGCTGGAAAGGCTGGCGGCGGTCGCGGCGGTCGCGGCAGAACCGGCGACAAATTCACGGCGGGAAACCGGACGGGAAGTGGAAGACATGCCGCAGGATCCGTGAAAACCCGGAAAATGCCAACGGCAAAATGAGTGACTTGAAACCCACGGATTTTCCCCAGATCGCTCTTTCTCTGATGACGTCTTCCGTCAGATTTTGGCCATGCACTCTGCGATACTGCGTTGGGCGGCTCTGGCGTCATTGGCCCCGGTGTTTTCCCTGACCCTGCTGACGGCCGGGGCGCCGGTCACGGGCCAGGTGCCGGTGGATGCGTCCGGCCGCGCGCTGAATCTGGGTTTTGAAGACGGCACCCTGCGCGACTGGACCGCCGCCGGGGAAGCGTTCACCGATCAACCCGTGCGAGGCGATACGGTGGCGAAGCGACGCGGCGATGCGACCTCAGCCCATGCCGGCGAATACTGGCTCGGCGGCTTCGAACGGCGCGGCGATGCGTCGTTGGGCACCCTCACCAGCTCGCCTTTCAAACTCACCCAACCCTTCGCCAGCTTCCTCATTGGGGGCGGACATTGGCCGGAGACCCGCGTCGAGATCGTCGATGCCGGCACCCATAAGGTGATCTTTCAAGCGAGCGGCACCGACACGGAAACCCTTCGCCCCGTAATCGCCGATCTCACCAGCCAGGTGGGCAGGACCCTTTTCGTCCGTGTGGTCGATGAAAAAGTCGGTCCGTGGGGACATATTAATTAGGATGATTTTCGCGTTTACGCCCAGCGGCCGATGCTGCCCAATGAGCTGACCCTGGCGGAGAGAACTCGGCTGCAACCGCCGCCCGCCGACGTCGTGTTGCACGCCGGCCTGAGTGCCGTCGACGCCGTGAAAGCAGCCACGTTTCCGGATGGCTTTTCCCTCCACGTCTTCGCCACCGAACCGGAAGTCCGGCAGCCCATCGCCTTTTGCGAAGACCATCGCGGCCGCCTCTGGGTCGCCGAGGGCTACACGTATCCGCGGCGCGTCGGCCACCCACCGAAGGGTCCCGGCAGCGAAGCCTCCGCCGATGGCAAACCCAGCGAGGCCCAGCTCAAGGACATCTTTGGCGGCAAGGATCGCATCCTGGTGTTTGAAGATACGGACGGCGATCACAAGGCCGACAAGATCACTGTGTTCGCCGAGAACCTCAATCTCGTCTCGGGATTGGAATTCGGTCATGGCGGCATTTGGGTCGGCGCCGCTCCGTACCTGATGTTCATCCCCGTCGCCGACGGCGATTCCCCCAAGCCGGCCGGTCCGCCGCAAATTCTCCTGGATGGCTGGAACTACAGCGCCGATGCGCACGAAACCCTCAACACGTTCAATTGGGGTCCGGACGGCTGGCTCTACGGCTGCCACGGCGTGTTCTGTCCCTCGCATGTCGGAAAACCCGGAGCTGCCGAAGCCGCGCGCCAATGGGTGGACGCCGCCATCTGGCGCTATCATCCCACGCAGCGGAAGTTCGAAATCTTCACCGAAGGCGGCAGCAATCCCTGGGGTTTTGATTTCGACGAGCATGGGCAGATCTGGGCTGAAATGTGCGTGATTCCACACCTTTTTCACATGATCCAGGGTGCGCGCATCACCCGTCAGGGCGGTGAGCACTATTGCTACAACGCCGCGGAAACGGCCCGCAACGCCGCGCACCGGGATCCCCGCGGTCGCAAACCGATCTTCCCCTATGTCTATGAGGACATCACCGTCCACGCCGACCATGTGCACTACGCCGGCGCTGGCGGACCCCATGCGGGCAACGGACGCAGCGACAGTTCCGGCGGCGGCCATGCCCACGCCGGTGTGCTCTGTTACCTCGGCACCAGCTGGCCGGAATCGTATCGCGGACAATTGTTCCTCGGCAACATTCACGGCCAGCGCGTCAACATGGACATGCCGTATACCGACGGCTCCGGCTACCTCGCGAAACACGGCGCTGACTTCATCAATTTCAACGATTCCTGGAGCCAGACCCTGAATCAACGCTCGGACGCGGACGGATCAATGTTCATAATCGACTGGTATGACAAGAACCAATGTCACCATAACAACGAGGCCGGCCACGACCGCTCCAACGGACGCATCTACAAGGTGGTGTACAAGAACCAGTCGGCCACGCGACCGGATTTCAATTTATTGAGCGATGAGGAACTGGTGAAGCGGGTGCCTTCGAAAAACGAGTGGGAAAGCCGGCACGCCCGCCGGGTGCTGTCCGAGCGCGTGGAACGTCTGGCCGCCACGGAGACAGCCGACGACGCGCCGGAGGAATTTCGGGCCCTGATCCGTCATCGCCAGGCAGCGCAGAAGATCCCGGCACTGGCCTCGTTGCGCGAAGTGATCGACAATCGCAAGGACACCTCGGAACGTCTCCGCGCGCTCTGGGCGCTGCACATAGCGGGTGGCCTCCGGTTGGAGGACGCCGGCCGCTGGGCGCAGGATGGCGATCCCTGGGTGCGCAGCTGGACCCTGCAATTGTATTTCGAAAGCAGTGACCTGCTCTTCACCAGCGAGCGTGCCGCCGAAATCGCCGCCCGCTCCGTCGATTCCCTGACCCGCCTCGCCGGCGATGCGTCACCGATCGTCCGCCGTTTCGTCGCCAGCGCCCTGCAACGGGTGCCGGTTGCCCAACGTTGGGAAGCGCTCACCGCCCTGCTGTCCCACGCCGGCGACGCGGGCGATCACAATCTGCCCAAACTTTACTGGTACGCCGCGGAAGGCAGTGTCGCGACAGATCGGCCGCGCGCTCTGGCCTTGCTGAAGAGCTGTCAGATTCCGCAGGTCCGGGAATTCATCGCCCGCCGGATCGCCGAAGCCGCCCTGGCGGAGAAATAGCCCTCGCTAATTGTTGGCCTGCGGCCACAAAACCGGTGGAGCGAGTCTCCGACGAGCTATGCTGGTGACGAAGTCAAGCCCCAGCGCGGGTGGCTCGAGAAGACTCTCGTATAGCCCCCCCCGATTTTGTGGCCGCAGGCCAACAATGAAA
>JAYTHD010000559.1:0-2812 GCA_043732975.1 Verrucomicrobiota bacterium | reverse complement strand
TCACAGAAGCACCCAAAATCTGACATCCGGATCGACCTGATTTGCCGATTTGAACAATCTCATTTGAGTTGTTTGTTGAATTGTAGTCAATGCAAATTGGGCGAACTGGTGACTAAATCGAACCTCCCGCGAAAATCCGTCTCGGTAGACCGACACGCATAAAACGTCCTGAAGTCCCACGGAGAGAGTTTGGCATGTTTTGATGTCACGCCGTCATCCTTTCCGGTAACCTGACCAGAATGACCGGCTTTTGAAGCAGGGTTTCGACCCGCCTTGGACCCATGATGCTCACCCAGTTCGTCAACCGCAGCAAAATGCCCGGCGGCGCTGATTCGGCCTTTCTCTGGCATACCCGCCCCGGCGCGCTGCAACGCCTCACGCCGCCGTGGGAGTCGGTGCAGATTCTGTCGTCCGACAACGAGATTCGTGACGGCTCGGTCGTTTCACTCCGCACGCGCATCGGACCACTCGCCGTTGACTGGCAGGTCCGCCACCAGGACCTCCGTCCGGGAAAACAGTTTCGCGACGTGCAAATTCACGGTCCGTTTGCACATTGGAGTCATCTCCATCGTTTTATGGCCGAGGGTCCCGACGCCTTTCAGATGGAGGATGTCATCGACTATGCCCCGCCCGGCGGCCCGCTCGGACGCCGCGTGTTCGGGCCCATGATTAACGCCCGACTCGAGCGTCTGTTCCGGTATCGGCACACCATTCTCGCCCATGATCTCGCCGTGCACCGACGTTATCCCGGCCCGCCCTTGCGAATCCTGGTGACCGGCGCGCGCGGATTGATCGGTTCCGCGCTGATTCCGTTTCTGTCGGCAGCCGGACATTCCGTGGTGAGCCTGGCGCGAACGGAAGCGGGCGGAACTTCGTCTCCGCCGTTTTGGAATCCGGAGGCGAATCAGATTGACCTGCGATCCGTCGGGGATCTCGACGCGGTCATTCACCTGGCGGGGGAATCCATCGCCCAACGCTGGTCGGCAAAAACGAAGCGAAAAATCCGGGCCAGTCGGATCGGCGGCACGCGCCTTTTGTGCGACGCCTTGCGCCAACTATCGAAACCTCCGCGAACTCTGCTTTGCGCGTCCGCATTGGGTTATTATGGCGATTGTGGTGATACGCCAGTGGACGAGCGACAGGGGCCTGGACACGGGTTCCTGGCCGAGGTCGCCCGGGACTGGGAGGCAGCCACCGCACCGGCCCTGGAAGCGGGCATGCGGGTCGTCCATCTGCGATCGGGTGTTGTCCTCTCCGGACGGAACGGCGCGCTGGCGCGGTTGCTCCCGGCATTTCAGTGCGGTGCCGGTGGCCCGGTGGGCGGCGGACGCATGTATTGGAGCTGGATTTGCCTGGAGGATCTCCTGGCCGCCATTCATCACACGTTGACGCGGGATTCGATCCGGGGACCCGTTAACGTGGCCTCGCCGAACCCCGTGACCAACCGCGAATTCAGCCAGGTTTTGGGCCATGTGCTCCACCGACCGGCAATCCTTCCCCTGCCCCGCATCGCCGTGAAGGCAATATTGGGCGAAATGGGTCAAACGGTGCTGCTGACGAGTTGCCGGGCTCAGCCGGGTCAGTTGATGGCTTCAGGATTTGATTTTTGCTTCGGTAATTTGGAGACCGCCTTGCGACATGTGCTCGGACGAAATTCTCCGACCGCCTTGACACCCCCCAACACAGCCTGACTTTGGGAGACGAGTACCCAAGGCGAAAAGACGCTTTGCTGTCCGCGCGACGAAAGCCCTCGTCCGGCGATCAGGATCCGACTTTACGCTGCGGCGCCCGCTCTCCCGTTTTCATGAATTCCCCGGACCAACCCATCCACGACTGCGCCATCGCTTTTGCGCGCTCCTCCTCGCGACTCCGACGCCGGAATTTCCTTCGCCAATCCGCCTGGCTGAGCGCGGGCGCCATCGCCTTTCCCATGGTCAGCCGTGGTGCCGTGCTCGGGGCCAATTCCAAACTGAACATCGCCGGCATCGGCGTCGGCGGTAAGGGCTGGACCGATATCACCAGTTGCGACTCCCAAAACATCGTCGGATTGTGCGACATCGATTCCACCCGACTGGCTAAAGCGAAGGAAAAATATCCTTCCGCAGCGACCTTCGCGGACTGGCGGGAAATGCTGGAGAAGAAGGGTCGTGAAATCGATGCCGTTACCGTTTCGACACCCGATCACACCCATTTTCCCGCGTCCCTGGCGGCGATCCGTCTGGGTAAACACGTCTATTGCCAAAAGCCGCTGACGCATACGGTTTGGGAAGCACGCACACTGGCCAATGCGGCCCGGAAGGCCCGGGTGGCGACTCAAATGGGTAACCAGGCCATGTCGGAACCCAAACTCCAGCGTGAGGCCGAGGTGCTGAAGGCGGGAGCGGTGGGGAACATCCAGGAAATTCATCTGTGGACGGATCGGCCGGGCAGTTGGTGGCGGCAGGGTCTACAGCGGCCCGCAACCAAACCGGTGCCGAAGAACGTCGCGTGGGATCTTTGGCTCGGGGTGGCGCCCGAGCGCCCCTACGCCCAGGGTTATCACAGTTTTCATTGGCGCGGCTTCTGGGACTTCGGCACCGGCGCACTGGGCGACATGGCCTGCCATCTTTTCAACCTCCCATCGCTGGTATTTCCTTTGTCGGATCCGATCAGCGTGGAAGCGGAAAGTGTGGGCCTGACGCAGGAATCGCCACCACTGGCCTCGCGCATCACCTGGCAATTTCCCACCACCAAAACCCACGGTCCGATCAAAGTGGTCTGGTACGACGGCGGGCGGAGGATCGAATCCGCCTTGTTCGACGGCAGGATCACC
>JAYTHD010000558.1:0-7128 GCA_043732975.1 Verrucomicrobiota bacterium | reverse complement strand
CGGGGACAGGACGCCGACAAGGGATTCATGGTTTGGTGGCCAGCAGTCGGGCCGGCAATTCGGCGCCGGAAAGCTTGCGCTTTTCCGCGAGCGTCTTGCCGTGGTCGATGGCCCAATACTCCGTTCCGATCTTCAGGATCAGGCGGCTGTAGGATTGCATCAGGGAATTGCCCGCGCGGGGCATTGGCCGATAATCGATCATCACGATCGTGCCGCCCATGAGTTCATCGCCCGGCCGATACCGCACGGTTTTTTGCGCGGTGAGATCCCGGATATGAATCTCCGGTTGCCCCTGCCATTCCGACAGTGAAACGACCCGGAACGACTCCGGCCCCGGCGGCACGCCCGCCTTGGACAGCGGATTCGCAGGCTGACCCGGTTGGCCCACCGCGGGAGGGCGCTTGATATACGGACGGAGAATGTCGCGCGAGACGATGCTGTTGAGCAGATGGCGCTCCGCCGAATCAAGCGTCAACAAAGGCACCAGATTCGTCCGCACCACGTCGGGAGCGGGATCCGGCACCAGCGTGAGATAATGAAACCGCACGCGGACGAGGCCGGGTTTTTCGCCCGTCGCAATCACCAGGTTTTCCGTACGGTGCAGCCAGGGTGAAGTGTTCAGCAGGAACAACAGGTTCACCACTTCCTTCAACGGTCCGTCGCCCTGGACATTCCAGCCGATCTCATTCGCTCCGCGCAGCTTTCGCGGACTGATCGGCATGCGGGCGAAGTCGGATTCATCCAGTCCCGCGGCGATGATCTGCCGGGTGAGAATTTCACCGGACTTCGCACTGGCCTGATCCACGGTGTCGGCAAAGGTCCGCATCGTGATGGCTTTCACGCGATCCTCCGCCGCGAAGCCGGCCCGTTTGTCCGTCTGAATCTTGGCGATCTTCTCCCGCACCACGGCGGTTCGCTTGTCGATTTCCCGCAAGGGATTGAGCAGAATCACCCGCAGGCAAAACACCAGGAGGCCAAGCCCGACCAGGCCACCGACACCCAGGGCGAGGATTTTCTCGCGACGATTCACGCGCCACCTCCCCGACGATACGCGGACGGTTCCAGGGAAACATCGTCCAGCGGACGGTTCGCCGGCTTCACCTTGTGCAGGTCGACCTTTTGTTTGGGTGCCGGGATCAACTCAACATTGGAATGAAATTCATAACCGAACCGATCCGCACCTGGCGTGATGGCGAAGGGTTTGAGATCGTAGCCTTCGGTCCGCAACTCCTCGAGGCGGGCCAGGGTTTCGCCACTGCGCGCCTGCACCGCCAACCGGATGGCTCCCTGCCCGCTGATCGTGAGGGAGGTCACGTAGATCTCCTCGCTGGGCGGCAAGATGGACGTGAGATAGGCGACCTGTTGCAACCAGTCGCGGTCGCTCCGGATCCATTCCTCGATGACACCGGTCTGCTGGATCATCTTCCGGTAGAGGGGGCGTTTCTTCTCGGCCTCGGCGAGTTCCGCGTTGGCCTCGTTCAAGAGGACCGTGCGACGTTGAATCAACGTCGAGCGCAACCACCAGACTCCCAGGCTGATCAACGCGAGTGTTCCCAGGCTTCCGAGCCACCACAGGCGCTGGAGGTCTCGCTGCACGGCCGGCTCCTTGGGATGCAGAAAATCAAACGGCAGGCCGCTCGGATCATTCGAGCCCAACGCCAATCCCACCGCGCCGATGGATCCCGCGGCCAGCTCGCGGGACGCCGCCGGTAATTTCAGCGCCTCCGCGGGATCCAGAAAAGCACACGGCGTCGCCAGTCGTTCCGCCAGCGCCGTGACCACCTCCGCTTCATGTCCCGTGGCCCCGGTCACCACCACTTTTTCCACGACCGGGCTCGATTCCATGCCGCTATGCCCGTGCAGACTCCGCACCACCTCGATCACCACACTGCGGACCAGCACCTCGCCGGTAATCGGTCCGGCGGCGCCGCCGGTGGCATCGACAGACCCGCGGATGGCCGCGCCACGACTGAACAACAGCGTCCGCCGCCCGATGATATCGACCCCGACCTCATCGGGTCGCAACGACACCAACGCGAACGCCGCCTCGCCATCCGCCACGCGGCAGGCCTCCACGCAACGGGCATTGGCGACCGGGAGAAGTCCGAGCGCCGACAGGCTGCAACCGGCCGCCCGGGCAACGGCCTGATAATACTCGACCACCTCGCGCTTCACCGCCGCGACGAGCACTTCCAATTTTGGCGCGCCCGGGGCGGGAACGGTGCTTCCGTCCGGCTTCAGCTCGGTCGGGGACACCTCGGGAGCAGCCTCCATCCGGCGGCCCACTTTGAAATCAACCACGGCCTCCTCCAACCGAAACGGCAGGTCGCGCCCCACCTGGAAATGAACCATCGACGCCAACTCAGGAAGTTTCTCGATCACCGGCAGGGTGAGCGTGCGCAGGACCGCCTTGGCGCGCGGCACTCCCATCACCACGGCCCCGGGCTTGACCTTCATCCGCGCCAGGGCCTTCCCCAACGCGGCGCCCAGCACGGCGGGATCATTGCGGTCCACCTCCACCGGCAATTCCAACGTACCACTGAGGACCTCATCCACGGCATCACGCGCGCCGCTGCGCACGACGCGCAGGATGGCGCCGTCAATATCCAGCGCCGTCACCGACGTCGGCACCCGGACGCGCGCCGCACGTCCGGGACGAAGCCGGTCCCAGATTCCCGCCAAGCCCGCAAAGTGTCCACGATTCGACATTCGTTCCTTCTCTTATCAATTCATTTCTGCGGCGTCCCACCAGTATCCGACGCACTGCCCTGAAGCTCGTCTCCGATGAGGCGAAATGGAATGCCAAGTTTGGTAATATCCTTCAATCCCGTCACCCGGCGTTCTCCGTCCGCCACGTCGATTTCGGCCTCCACCACACGATACCGTCCCGAGGGCACCGCGTAAGCAACAATCCGAAATTGAAATTGAAAACTCCGCGCCGTCAGTTGGGGGGCAATCCGCTTGAAGCGCTCGGCATCCACCAGACCGTCCTGATACAACCAGGCAATCGTCGAACGCCGATCCGGACTGAGACTTGCCCGCGTGGCGACGATGGTTTCGGCGAGTGAAAGCTCGACCCCGGGCAACGTCGCCAGCACGGCCGCGCTGGCCGTATTGACGTTGATCAGTCCCTCGCGCCGCGCTTCATCGTCCGCGGTGAAGAGGTCCAGCACCCGCGGCAACTCCTCCTTGGTGATTCCCGACGCCACCGCCACTTCCTTTCCGTCCGGCTGTTTCACATGGATTTGCGCCTCCAGCAATTCAGCCGGGTGGGTCAGATGGATCTTCGCCGTTTGCAAGGCTGCCAGATAATTGGTCAAACCCGCCGGCAGCCCGCCGCCCGGCGGCAATTCTCCGGGCTGATTCAGGTTCATGCGCTTCTGTCCGTCGCGCGTTCGCGGCGTCTCGTAGGAGCGGAGAGTGAGGTACTGCCTCATGCCACGATCCAGGATGCCGTCCTGGTTATCCGGCGGAAATTGCGCATCTCCATCATTCTCATTGGGATCCAGACGTCCATTCAGGTTCGCGTCTTCACCATACAATAAGGACCAGGAAAATCCGGGAACCCGCAAAAGTTCGCCGACAGAACCCAACGGCCCCTGACCGGACGGACCTTCCGCGGAGGAATCCAGCGCCGCCGGCGATGGCGGGGACGTGTCTGCGGATGAACTTCCGATGAACCGGCGCACGGCCTGGGCGAGGACTGGTGTCATCCGCGGAAGATTCCCCAGATCTGCGCTGCCGGGTCGGTTGAGGTTCAGCCGGCTGGCTTCATCGGTCAGGCCATAGCGAATCTCCGACTCGGAATCCCCACTTTCTGAACTGGAATAGACGCTGAAGTACCATTGATCCGAGCCGTCCTCGTAAACCAGGCGTTGACGAAAAACCGCCGGCTGATCCCGCCATTCCAGGCTGCCCGGCGGTGCCGCTGCCGCCACCTGCAACGCTTCGTCGACACCGCTCATGGCCACCGACCACCCCTGCTCCCCGCCCGCTCCGGAGGCGGTCGCGGCTTCCTCGGCTCGCGACGAAAACAAAAGGCTCACCGTCACCATCGACAGCAACATCACGAACACCAGCACCGCCAGGAGCGCAAAGGCGCGGTGACGGACGGTGATCGGTGCTGGACGGAGCAGGCGCATGGGGACTTAGGGGTTGGACGGCAACCCGAACGGTTCCACCTCCGGTGACACCAACACCCGTCCCGAGGGTACGTAGACCACTCGGCGAAATTGTTCGTACGGGTATTCTTCAAACGTGGCGTCGTCGGGCTGCGGCTCGGTTCCCAGGATAATTTCGACCCCCGTGGGCGGCGCGGAATTTGTCCACCCCGTCTGCCAGGCCGCACCGTCCCAATACCGGAAGCGGGCATAGCGAATCAAATCCGTGGTCGGCTCGAAAGCAGGCACTTGATTCGTCATCTCCGGCAGCGCAGTCACCGGCAGTGTTCCTTCCGACAGGAGCGTCACCGGCGTGACCGGGTTGAGCGATTCTTCCCGGCGGAGGAACCCCGACACGGCGTTGTTCGTACCGGTCAATTCCAATACCGAGGACAAGGTCACCCGCACCAGATCGCTACCCGGGACGCCCGCGGAAATTGGAGGCAACGGCAGGACGGTCACAAAACTCGCGGACGATCCATCCCCGCGGAACTCCATCTCCGAACCCGTTCCGGTGCGAACGGAACGTAGATCCGCCACCATCCGGTCCATCACGAGTCGCACGGCGGCGACCCGCTGGGACTCTTTCAAAATCTGGCCGCGCAGGATCGTGGCCTGTCGGTAAAAAAGCATCGCCAGAACGAGCAACCCCGTGATCAGGCTGATCGCCAGCAACATTTCAATCAGCGTGAATCCGTACGCCCTGACGCGATCCATTTCCCTTTGACCGCGAAGTCCTGGACGTATTGAACGTTGGCAGATCATGGAATCAAAAATCCGCATTAGGCTCACGATTCGTCGAACCGGCCGTACGCCGTACCACCTGGGACAGTCGCTGCACCATTGCAGGATCTTCGTGCCGCACGATGACTTCCACCTGCGGCGCGCCCGTCGCCTCCAATCCTCCCCCCGCTCCCGTCGCGAGAACTACTTCGCAGGACCACTCCTGAAAGGGCGCCGGCAAGGGCCGTCGGGCGTCGGCGGAGAGTGGACGAATCCCCAATTGAATCTCCGCCATCGCACTGGCCGCCAATTGCGTCGCGTGGGTTCCCAGGCGTTGTCGTTCCAGGCTGGCGAGGGATGAATTCAGCGCCGACGTCGTCACGGCGGCAGCGGCGACGAACAAGGCCAGCGCCAGTAGTACCTCCAGCAACGCCGAAGCACGGGATTGGCCAACCCGCCGACGTGCCCGCGCCGAAGCCCACTCCTCGGCCCCGCAAAGCGCGGAGGGTGATGTTGAAAAGGGCCAATTCATTTCGATTTCTGTTCCGGATTGTCTTTATCCCTGTCCTTGTCGTCGGCATCTGGCTCCAGCGTCCCGTCCGTCGAAAGGGTCACCCATCGCCGTCGGGTGGTTCCCACCAGGCCCGAGAGCGACAGCACCAATTGCCGATGATCCTCCAGTTCACGAGAGGCCAGACAAATCTCCACACTGTCGCTCGATCCATCGGCATAGAACAGGATCGGGGGCCGACTGCTGACATTGCCAGAATCCAAGGTTCCCGCCGCACCATCGGAGCCGCCAACGGAGTCGGGGGCGGGCATTTCGACGGGCGCATTGGTTCCCATTCCCGAAACGTTGGTTCGTACCGAGACTAATGAACGAACGGCCCGCACTTCAACCAGTTCATTTAATCGCTCAATGAACGAATCTGCTTCCCGCAAAACCGCATACTGGCCGGGCGCTCCAAACGGATCAGGCTCCCACAAGATCCGGATGCCCTCGGATCGGTCGGTGGCACCCGCGGAGGAACCGTCGGATGGGGCGTTGGTGCCAGCGGCAGCGCCCCGATTTGAATCGGCCTCGAAAGCGACCCGCAATGTCCGCCCAGTACTCGCTGCCTGTGCCCGGACATAGCGAAGGAGGGACTCCAAAAGTGGTGCCCCTTCCTCCAAGGCCATCCCGCGTTGCAACGAACCGAAATTAAATACCACCGCGGCCGCCAGCAACAGGAGCAGGGAGATCGTCAGCAGCAGTTCAACGAGGGTAAACCCCGCTCCCGATGGTCGTCGAACCACGCCCGTCGGGTTCCGCATACTGGGATCTCCGGACCTTCACGGCGGTTACTTCGTCGTACCGGTATTGTCCGGGGTATCCGAAGCAAGCTTGATATCGTCATCGGTGTCGGGTTGCCCGTCAGGTCCGACGGAGTATAGCTTGTAGGGCAATGCCCCGGCCTTTTCACCCTCGGACGCACGGTCGACCAGTTCGTAGCGGATTTTGTTGTTCCACGGATCGTCGAGCGTCGTGCCCGGCTTGAGGTAGGGCCCGTTCCACTTCTCGCCGAGGCGTTCGTTTTCAAAACTCGGCTTCTTCAAAAGCGCTTCGAGACCACCCTCCTGCTCGGTCGGATAATGCCCCAAATTCAGGCGGTAGGTATCGAGCGCGTTGCCCACGCCCTGCAACATCAGGCGCGTCGTGTTCTTCTCCGCCCCCTTTTGCTGCGGCAAAACAAACACCACCAAGGCCCCCGCGAGCAACAGGATGATGACAATGACGAGCAGGATTTCGATCAGGGTAAAGCCGGCAACGCCGGCTTTTCGGCGGCGCAACAGCAAACCGTGGCAAAGTGATACGGACATAACTTGAATTGACATTTTCGACCGCCGGGAAGACGCCGATAGAACCACCCCCATTCAAGCGAATCCAGAAATATTCCCGCCCGCCGCGTCAGCCAAGGTTTCGACCCCCAAGTTTTTGACAAGAGTTCTATTTACAAAGGGACACTATTTGAACAGAGGGACATCACAAAGGGACAGGTGAATTATGTGATGGCATCCCAACCCCTGCCGGGAGTTTTGGAGCAACACACTTGAGGAGATGGCGAGGTTGGGGTGACTTTGCCGCGGGCGCAGCCGTGCGGTCCCGGCCCGGCTCGCCCGTTTTGCCGTGCTGGTTGGCGCCCGAACGGCTGAACGGCTGAACTGGGCTGAAGCCTCCGTCAACCGCGCGGCGCGGGACGTTTCC
>JAYTHD010000557.1:0-10511 GCA_043732975.1 Verrucomicrobiota bacterium | reverse complement strand
CTATGGCTCCACAGGATCGACGAAAAACCAGATGGCCACTTTCGGCTACCTGGGACTCATCACTCCGCCGCCCGATCTTCAGGGTCTCGCAGCCAGTCTCCGGGCTCATTCCCTGTCGGACGCCACGGCGCCGTTGGGGCACCGGGTCCGCTCCTATATCGATGCCAATTGCTCGCACTGTCACCAGCCGGGGGGGGGAGCTCCCGGGTTTGATGGCCGGCTTGATCAGCCACTGGTTGAGCAATTGCTGATCAATCAGGGCATCCGGGGCCATTTTTCGTTCGTTCCCGATGGCAAACTGGTGACGCCCGGCGTGGTCGACACGTCGGCCGTCCACTTCCGGGTCTCCAGCAGCGTCGAGGGAATTGAGATGCCGCCGCTGGCCCGCGACGTGGTGGACACCAATGTGGTCCGGGCGTTGGCGCAGTGGATTCGGGGGCTTCATCCCGAGGAGTTTGCCACGGCTGCAACACCCACGGCCCGCTTCTTCCGCCTGCGGAGTCTCTCCGAGGTCAACGGAAACCCCTGGGCGGCGATCGCCGAATTGAAGATCATAGGCGCCAACGGGGCCGCTTATCCGCAATCGGAATTGGTCGTCTCGGAAGTCAGCAGCGAGAACTTCGGCCAGACCGGAGCGTTGGCGATTGACGGGGATGAACAATCCATGTGGATCACCCAATATTATCCCTTCGACGATCCGCAGCCCCACGCCATCACTATTGATTTGGGCTCCATTAAATCCATCCGGGGGTTCGAATATTATCCGCGGAATGACGGCGTCGAAAACGGGCGGATCGCCCAGTGGGAAACGGAAATCTCCAGCGATGGAACCTCCTGGGTGCCCTTCTTGAAAGGCACCTTTCCCAATAGCGGCGCGCCCCAGCGGTTGATGTTGGGCAATAGCAATCTGTGGCCCGTCCGTCCGCGGATCGGGAATCCGGGCAGTCTGGCGGCGGGTGATTTCAATGTGGTCATCACCACCGATACGGATGTCGCGGATTTTGACCTCACGGATCTGGGGAACGCGGTGGTGAACGGTCGGGCGGTGGCCCTGCGCGGCTCCGGACATTACTATGTGGCCACGATTCATCCGACGGGCGGCCCGGTGACCCTCCAAATGCCCGAAAATGTCATGGGCGATGGATTCTCCGCCGCCTCCAATTCCGTCACCGTTGGTTATTTGGACGAGGCGCCCGACCTGTCGGCGGTGGTGCTGACGGCTGCGGAATCCAGTGGTCAGGCCCGGGTATTGCTCAGTCTGAGCCAGCCTCTCGACAAGGCCAGTTCCGTGCGTGTTTTCGCCCGTTCCGGCACCGCCCGCGAAGGACAGGATTTCGCCGCCTTTGACCGGACGATTGTCGTTCCCGCCGGTGTTCATGCCGTGGATGTGAAACTGTCACTGCTTCCACAGGCCAAATTTGTTCCCGGTCGAAGCTTCTATCTGGAACTGGAACCGGGTGAGGGCTTCATGATTTCCCAACCGGAAGTAATCGTGGTAATCCAGGCGGCCGGTGGGGGGGGACTGGTCGATACCGATGCCGACGACCTGCCGGACGTCTGGGAGATCGCCCATTTCGGCGATCTTTCCCAATCGGCGGACGGCGATTCCGACGGGGATAATATAAGCAATCTTTTGGAGTATCTCCGCGGTAGTTCGCCGGAGGTGCCGGACCATTATTTTAGCATCACCTCGATTGAGATGACGGATACAACCCTTACCGTCACCTGGAGTGCGGATGTCGGAGCCCAATATGATATTTATATCAGTTCCGATCTCATCCATTGGATCCGCCCGTTCCGCAACGCCATTGTGGCGACGGGTCCTTATGCCAGTGCCACGGTGCAGCGGCCGGGGAGTTCGCCGGACGAGCGCCTGTTCATCAAGGTGATCCCACGCGGCGGAAACTGAGGTATTGGCGCCTCCTGCCGGCGGCAATCAAAGGGTGGAGTCGACGAGGGCACGAGGCGCTGAATCGGGGCGCGAGTTGCTGGCCAAGAAACCCGTGCTTTTCTGTGCAGGGAGGCGATTGGCCGGCGGAGAGGTGCAGGTGGGTTCCGGCAGGTCCGCGGCCATCGGACCCGTCGCCTGAACAGCGGAGCCCGTCAGGAGGACCGTCCGGCGACGCCGGCAGTGACCGAATGGGGAGCCTATTTTCTCCTTGAGTGGTAATTTAAAGAGGCTTTCGCAGTCTATAAACTGGCATCGTTTCTTTTGCGGTTAAATTAAAAACTTGCTATCAGAAGTTCAGTCCCGAGTGTGGTTGGCTTGGTAACTAGGTCGGTGGTGCAACTCCTGTCCGAACGCGCACGCGAGTAGGCTTCAGGATGACCATGATTTGCGTCGCTGTGCAACTTCCATCTCCCTCCGAAATGCACCCCATGAAAATGCCCGCACTGAAGGAATTCCCGACAACCCGCTGCGGCGCCATTCTGGCACTGCTGGGCGGACTGGTGCTCCAACCCCAGTACGCGTCCGCCGAGGGAATCCCCGAGCCGAGCCTGGTCATGTACGGCGTCGTTACCGCACAATCAGCCGGCGGCAACGTTCGGGTGACGACGGGAACCCTGTCCTGGCAGTTGCGCCTGTCCGCCGGCGGCCCGATTGTCACGGTCACCACCACTCTGACCAATATTAATGATCAATTTTCCTATGTCGTCTTTGTCCCGCTGGAAACGGGGATAGCTGGGCTCGATATTCCGACTCCCAACACCCTGAAATTGGCCCCCACGGCACAGGGTTTTGACCGCTCGACCGTGACGCTCGACGGCAAGCCGGCGACATTCGTTCAGACCTCCCAACGTACGCTAACCCTGGCGTCGGTGGATCGCGGTCGCTTGGAACGTGTGGATCTGCTGGTCGTGGGTGGCGGCTGCCCCGACAGCGATGGGAACGGGTTGGCGGATTGCTGGGAACTTGAGCATTTCGGCGCACTGGGTGTGGATCCCAACGCGGATGCCGACGGTGATGGCCGGAGCAACCTGCAGGAGTTCAAAGCGGGGACCGACCCGCGGGATGCAAAGTCGCTTTTCGAGTTTATAACCGTGGAATCACAGCCCGGCGGTGCGGTGCGGGTGACGTGGTCAAGCGTGTCGGGAAAATCTTACATTCTGGATCGGTCCAACAGCCTGTTGACCGGCTTCGCTCCCCTTGCCACCGGCCTGGCTGCCACGGCGCCTA
This sequence comes from Verrucomicrobiota bacterium, assembly GCA_043732975.1. Lineage (GTDB taxonomy): Bacteria > Verrucomicrobiota > Verrucomicrobiia > Limisphaerales > UBA9464 > CANIZL01. The sequence continues at coordinate 7,333 of JAYTHD010000557.1, read as the reverse complement.
TCAATAGCTATGTCGATCAAGCCGCGGTGGGATCCCAAAACTTCTATCGGTTGCGCCTTCAGGAATAGCCGGGTGAACAATATATGTTAATGAAACGATCCTTATTGTTCGGCCTGGTGCTGGGACGATTCCTGATGGGAACCGAGACCGCCCTGGCTCAATGGACGAGTCAAAAGATCTCGCTGCGGCCAGGCTGGAATGCAGTCTTTGTCGAAGTCCAGCCGGAACCCCGGGAGATCGCCACCGTGATGGCCGGCCTTCCGGTGGAAAGTGTCTGGCTGTGGAATCGCCGATATTCGTCGATCCAGTTTCTCACCGCGCCCGACAATCTCCTGCCGCAGAACCCCGATTGGCTGAGTTGTTTCCCAGCGAATCCGCCGATTTCCGGTCAGTCGGGGCTTTACACGATTTTAGGGGGGCGAAGTTACTTGATCAAGTTGGCGGCCAACGCAGCCGCGGTGACGTGGGAGGTGCATGGCAAGCCCGTCGTCCGTCCGACGGAGTGGGTGGCCAACTCCCTCAATTTCGTCGGGTTCTCCGTCGCGACCAACCCGGTGCCGACGTTTCAACAATTCTTCCAATCCTCGCCGGCGCATCAGAACAATCTCCGCTTCCGCCTCGATTCCCAAGGCCGGTGGCAGCCGATTGCGGCTTCCGCCCAAATGGCGCGCGGCGAAGCCCTCTGGATTCGGACCGATGGGGCCTCGGATTTCTCGGGACCGCTGCAAGTCACCCCGGCACTCGGTACTCGCATCGATTTTGGCCGGGCAGGGCTCGAACAAAAAGTCGTCATCCGTAACCGTGCGGCGGAGAGCCGCACCATTTCGGTCCGGCAACTTCCATCGGAAACCCCACCGGCGGCGGGTGGATTTCCCACGCTGGCCGGGCCGGTGCCCCTCGACTATTGGAGTGACCAAACCCGGGCCACGTACGGTTGGTTCAACTTTCCCGCAGAACTCTCCTTCGTTTTGGCGCCCGGCGAAACCAAAACCCTGCGCTTGGCGGTGCGGCGCCCGGATATGGCGGCCGTCCCCGCGGGTAATGATCCCACCGAGTATCAGTCCCTATTGGAAGTGCGCGATTCCGTCTCGCTCCGTAGTTTGATACCGATCATCGCCTCCGGGCTGCAGGGAAGCGCCACCCGAAGTGCCCGGGCGCAATTGGCGGCCGGTGCAGCGCCGGACGTGCGGGCGGGACTCTGGGTAGGCAGTGCCGTCATCAACCAGGTCAGCCAACCGGCGCATCCGACCGATCCCAGCACGCCCCGCGCCGCCAGTTCCGAGGCGGAATTCCGGATGATCATCCACGTCCGCGATGATGGACAGGCGTCGCTTTTGCAACATGTGACCCTGATGTGGAAAGACGGCACGAAGAATGCCGCGGGCGTGGTCGTTGAACCCGGCCGCCAGGTTTTGGTGACGGACGACTCGGTGATTGAAAAGCTTGGTCTGACGGGCAGCACCCTGCAAGGCGGCGAGGTGGTGGGCCGCCGGATCAGCACGGCTTGTTTTGCCTTTGATGCCCCGCAGCCCATGACACCCGCGGGCGCCTTCGGTGATCTAGCCAAACCCTTGGGCTGTCGGGTGAGCCTCGACTACAATCATCCGCTCAATCCCTTCAAGCATCGCTTCCACCCGGATCACAACAATCTCAGTGAGGATTACCGGACGGTGCTGCCGGAAGGCGACGAGTCCTACACCTTCAGCCGGGAGTTGCGGCTTACGTTTACCGCCAAGGATCCTTCGGATCTCTCCCTACCCGGCTGGGGCGACAACCAACTGGGCGGTATCTACGAGGAAACCGTGCGCGGAGTTCACAAGGATCCGATCACGATACGCGGCTCCTTCCGACTTCACCAGGCCTCGAGAATCAGTGTGCTCAACGACGGACTTTAACCCACCCAATCAACCTAGTTTTTAATATGAACCAACGAATACCCAGCCTGCTCCTGGCCCTGGCCCTGGTCCACACGACCTACCAGGCGGCGGCGCAATTGGTGCCTAGTGCGATGAATTACCAAGGGGTGATCGCCAATGCGAGTGGCGTTCCCCTGAGCACCGGCACCTATGCCCTGAAGTTCCGGGTCTATAGTGCCGCGCAGAACGGCACGCTGATTTGGGGCCCGCAGTCCGTGAGCGCGTCCGTCGTGGACGGCCAGTTCAACGTGGTCCTGGGCCCGGCGGACGACGCCACGAAAACGTTGGCCAGTGCTTTTACCTCGCCGACGAGCTACCTGGAGGTTCAAGTGGCGGCCAACAATCCGATCGCGCCCCGCCAACAACTGTTGAGTGCGCCCTACGCCTTCCAGGCCGACAAGGCCAGCAGCCTCGTCAACAGTTCCGGGACGTCTCTGGTGACCGGTAGCGGGACCACGCTGACCGTCGCCGGCACGTTGACAGCGACCTCGTTCGCGGGCAGTGGCGCTGGATTGACGGGCTTGATCGCCGGGCAGATCCCCAACCTGGACGCGTCAAAGATCACGAGCGGCTTCTTGGCGGCCGGCCGGATCCCCAACTTGGACGCGGGGCAGATCAGCACCGGTATATTGGGCCTCGCTCGAATCCCCAACTTGGACGCAGCGAAGATCACCAGCGGATCGTTGGGTGACGCCCGACTCTCGGCCAACGTCGCTTTGCGCAATGGCCCGAACGCCTTCACGGGCACCCTCAATGTCTCGGGCACCCAAGCCTCCGAGCGGTTGCGGTTGTCCGGGCCGGAGTTCTATCTGGGCGCTTCCGACACGGAAGGTCTCTCGTTCCTCTTGGGCGTAAATCGGGGCGGCAACCGCCAGTTGTGGATCGCCGACAGTGCCCGCCTCGCCAAGAACAATAGCAATCCCACGATCCGGATCATCCCAGGCGCCGGAATGGATGCGGTCGCCACGGACGGGACCACCCCTCTGACGCTCAAGCTCGGGCCCGCCACCTACCTTCTTCCCAGTGGGAACGTTGGCATTGGCACGGCATCTCCCAGTGAGAAGCTGACGATTGCGGACGTGCCCGGTTACAACACTGGATTGAGAGTGGTCGGTAGTGGAGCCGAGACCGGTATTGCGATCGAAAACACGGCCACTAGCGGGCGAAAATATGATTTTATTGTCGGCACCTCTCTCGGAGGCGGCGTGGGGCCAGGATTAGCCATATATGATGAAACCGCCGCTAAATTCTGTCTCAAGATTAATCCTGACGGCAACATCGGCATCGGTACGACGTCGCCCAGAGCCAAGCTGGATATCAACGGGGGCGGAGGGGACACCGTCGTCAATATCGGGGGCTACCTCAACCGAAACGGAGCCAACGACCTTAGCAATAGCGAGCAGACGCGAAGCTTTTCGATCATCGCGTCCTCGGTCATCGCGGCGACCGAGGTTTTTGCCTTCTCCGATGCCCGCATTAAGAACATCCAGGGCCGCTCCGACGGCGCGACGGATCTTGCGACCCTGAGTCGTATTGAGATCACCGACTATACGCACAAGGATGTGATCGCGAAGGACGGCGGTCACCACAAGAAGGTGATCGCTCAGCAAGTGGAGAAGGTGTATCCCCAGGCGGTGACGCAGCACACCGATATCGTGCCCGACATCTACCAAAAGGCTGAAATCAAGAACGGCTGGGTGAAGCTGTCGACGAATTTAAAACGGGGAGAGCGTGTCCGCCTGCTGGGCGAGAAGAAAGAGGGCATCCATGAAGTATTGGAAGTGGCCGAAGGCAAGTTCCGCACCGATTTCGCCGCCGATGGCAATCAGGTTTTCGTCTATGGCCGCGAAGTGAAGGATTTCCGCAGTGTCGACTATGATGCCATCGCCATGCTGAACGTCTCCGCCACGCAGGAGTTGGCCCGACGTTTGGAAGTCGTCGAGAAGCGCGAGTCGCACCTGGTTGAACTGGAACAAAAGGCGGCGCGGGTGGAGAACCTGGAGCGCGAACTGGCCGATTTGAAGAAATCGGTCGCGCAATTGGTCAAGGCGAGTCAGGTCTTGCGACAAACGGCCTCCGCAACACCTGTGAACTTGCCGGCGACTGGGGAAGCGTCGCGACCGACCCCCTTCTCCAACGCCCGTCTCGATCAATGAAGCCGTCCGGTCCCCGGGTGCGCGACCCAGGCCACCTCCGACCGACGCCCAACCGCATGATCGAACGCAACTAATTATATGAAACGGCTGATCCGTAATTTTTTGGACCCCGCGGTGAGACTTATCGTGGGGGCCACCACGGCTCGCCGGGATGGTGGAACTCGGGATGGTGGAACTCGTAGCGCTGCGACGAGTAGCGCCGCGTTCAGCGGCGCAATGTACCGGCGAGACGCCTTCGCAAGTGCCGGCCTCACCCGGGCCGCCCGATGGACGCGGGCGGAGTTGTCGCAGCGCGACAACTCCCACCAGTTGCTTCGCCGGCTGCTGTTGGTGGCCGCGGCCGGATTGCTTTCGGCCGGAGCCCTGTCGGCGCAGCAAATCGAGGTCAACCTGGGCATTGCGAAATATCGGAACTCCCTTCAACAGAGTGGGGCCAATCCGGGAAGCACCGCGATCTTCGACGGCAACATCGGAAAAGCCGGCGCTGCGTCGACTCCCAATGACGGCGCCGCCCATTATCTAGTGCGCTCCTCCTTCGGTCAACCCGTCCAGACCGCCTTACTTCGCTCGCCCGATTTCAATTTTGGCGCCAAGATTCCCGCGCCCGCCGGTGCCTCCCTCGCCTTTGCGCCCACCATTGATCCGGCCGGAGGTGCGTTCTACCTCGCCAGCGAAAAGCAACTGATCGCCAGTGGCTCCGGTTTCACTACCATTGTTTGGAAGGATGCCTCGGGCAACCCGTCGGTCACCAGCACCTATTTAATTTCCGACCTCCCCAGCCAGCCGCCCGTCAATATCTATTGGACCGAGATCAACCAAGTCGCGACCCTCGCTCCGCCGATTGATTTTCCCGGGCTGACGGTGACGATTCACTACAACAGCCTCATATTGCCGGAGCATCTGTTCCTGAAAGGTGGCAGTCTTCGGGCCCAAGGGCGTCTGGGTCAGGCGATTCTGGAATATCGCAATTCAGGCACGGGCGCGTTTGTTGGCCTCGAAGTGGTCAAGATCAAACCCTACCTCCCGGAGGTCGACGCAGCTCGGGATATTGGGGCTTATCTGGCGCCCAAGAATCCCACCGCGAATTCACCCGGACGCGCGCTACTGGCCCGCGGACAGAATGCCACGCCGCCCTACGCCTACCAACACAACCATGCGGGCAAGGTGGATGACGGCATTCTTTTTGCGACTCGCGAGACGCTGGCAGGTGAGAAACTCGAAGTCTTTTGGACCGAAAAGCGGTTGAATGGAGTGGTGTGGCCGTACGAGATGGCGGAATACACCCCGGCATGGCCGGCCAACTTCGAGGACATCGCCCGACGAATCTACCAAACGCACAATTCCGATGGATCCATCACGCACGCCCCCGCCGTGGTGATACCGTCCAGCACGGTGGGCAACGTGGTGTTTCATTGGAACCTGGCGATTCCAGAGAGCCTGAACCCGGCGACGGGCCAGTCCATCAACCTCTGGCTGGACCAGACCCGCAACCTCTATGCCGCCAACCAAACCGGCCGAATCCTACTGCACTACCTGGGTGCAACCTCCGACTTGATCGGGGTGCAGCTTGTCCGGGTGAAGCCCTACCTTCCCGACGTGGCTTCGGGTGCCTTTAACATCGGCGACCAGCTCCATCCGAATGTGGAGAATGCCTGGGATGCCAGTGTGCCGACACCGTTCGTTTCCCGGGGCACGGAAGGTACCGAAGATAAAAACCTCCTCTATCAACACCCGGTCGCCGGCCCATTCCAGGGCAATGTCTACGCCATTCAAAAAGCTACGGATGAGACCAAGGTGGAGGTTTTTTGGAAGCGGCGCGGATTGTCCAACATTGAGTGGCTCTACGAGATGCGGCGTTATACGGCGGATTGGCCGTTTAAAATCCCGGCCAAATACCAGCTCTACGTCCGGGCTCCGGGACCGGTATTCGGGCCGGCCGTCGTCATTCCTTCGGACAAAAGCGCCAACCGGATGACGTTCCAGGAGCCACCGGCGCACGCCAGCGACGTGTCCTCCAGCCGGTTTTCCACGATCTCAGCTGGCTGGTCCCTGTTACGCTATCGTCCGACGAATGGGGTCAGTTTCCAGGTGGTTCGATCAATCCTGCACACAGACGCCTTGGTCTACAATGGACAGCAGCCGGCCAGGGCCATTGGAACGGAGATCACGGAACCGACCCACCAGGGGCCGTTGGTTGGTTACATCCATGCTCCGGAAGGCAACAAATTCGATTCCCAAACCCACCAGGGGGTCACGGCCGACCGGTCAGCCAATGCGCCCGCGTGGCTGAATGATTGGACTACAGGTCAGATTTTTCCCGTGAACACCGGACCTCTCGAAGTCTGGTGGTCCAACTTGAACCAGGGTGTGCAATGGCCTTCGTTCGTCCGTCGTTATGATGCGCAATGGCTTGGGGTGACCGACACCATTATCATCGCCAGCCAAAAGGGAACCGGTCCAATCGATCAGAATCTGTTCAAAGACTTTCATTATTATTACCAAAACGACCCCACTTTGGCTGGTTTCAATCCCAATGACGAGCATGCGTTGATTTCGGGAGTCGATGGAGGACAGGGCATCTTCGCGTTGCGCGATGATTTGGGAACTGCCGCAACGTCACTGCCCTATACGATGCTGAAATACCGTAATCCAGCCAACAACCAGTGGCGGTTTCGGGTTTATCAGGTAGTGGCGGAGAAGGCCCCGATCCTCTTCAACTATCCTGGCCTGGCGGGAAATCTCATTCAGCCTCCGGCTCCCCTCGTGGATCTCTGCACGTCGTTGGACAGCGGGGTCTCCGGGCCCTTCTGGAAGGATCGCAAGGGCCAATTCTGGGCCAAGGCCGCCGGGGACAATGGCGGCACCAGTCAGATCACGATGCACTGGTTCTATTCCGCCAGCGACGATTACTATTTCCCGACCGGCCTCCATTCGCGACCGACCCAATGCATTCCCTGGCTCGATCAGCGTCCCGGGGGTACCGCGGGAGTGCCCACCGATGTCCACTATGCCATTCAGTGGCCTACCCAGGTGCCCACGCTCAATGTGGGCGAAACGTTGATCACCGATAAAAAGGGACTGCCGGTCATCAACGGACAGTGCAGCGTCTCGGTCCTTTATCAGCAGGCTGCTGCTTTGGGAAAGGGCGACAGTGTCGCCCTGATCACTGGCATCCCACAGAAGCTAATAGGGCGTAAGATTCCCTCGGGTTTTCGATGGAAAACCCGCGTTCGCGGCCAAACGACTTTTTGAAATTGCCGG
>JAYTHD010000556.1:0-4256 GCA_043732975.1 Verrucomicrobiota bacterium | reverse complement strand
AGGACGCGGATCGCCGTCATCACGGCAATGATGGAGAACACACCAATCAATACGCCGATCAACGTCAGGGACGAACGCAGCACATGCGTGCGGACGGCGGTGACGGCCTGTCGGAGCATTTCCATGATTTCGCGGAGGAGGATCATGATTCGGGAGGCGTTTATTCGGCCCGCAGGGCTTCGACGGGATCCAACCGGCTGGCGCGCCACGCCGGAATGAAGCCCGAGACCACGCCGGTGAGCACCGAAAGTCCGAGGGCCAGCGCAATGATCCACCCGCTCATCTCGGCGGTGAACATGGAATCGTTCTGCCGGGCGACCTCGGAAATCCACAGCGTGATGGGCCACGCGATGGCCAGTCCGATGAGTCCCGCGCCCAGTGTGAGGGTGGCGGCTTCGATCAGGAATTGGATGAGAATGGTCCGCTGCTTGGCTCCGAGTGCCTTGCGGACGCCGATCTCCTTGGTGCGCTCCACCACGCTGACGAACATGATGTTCATGATGCCGATCCCGCCGACGAAAAGGGACAAGAGCGTCACGAACAATCCGAAACTGCCGAGGGTCAGGCGGAAGGCGTCGAAAAAGCCGGTGATGGCGTCCTGCTGGTTGATCGCGAAATCGTCGTCCTTGCCGGGCGCCACCTGGCGGACCCGGCGCAGGATCCCGCGGATTTCCTCCTTCGTTTCCAGGACCAGATCCGGCCGGCGGGACTTGACGGTGACCACATAATCGGGGCGGGTGAAGAAATTCTGGGCGAAACGGGTGACCGGGATGACCACCTGATTGTCCTGATTCCAGCCCATGAGGCTGCCCTGTTTTTCCAGGACGCCGATGATTTGAAAGGTGGTATTTTCGAGGCGCACGCGCTGCCCCAAGGCACCGCCACCGGGGAACAACCGGTCCGCCAGATAGGAGCCGAGCACACAGACGGCACGGGACGAGGCGACGTCGGAATCCGAAATCCAGCGCCCTTGGGACAGGGAGAGTCCGCGGATCAGCAGGCTCGCTTCGGTGTTGCCCACGAGCCAGATCTTGTTGGCGCGACGGTTTTCGTAATAGAGGGAGAGCCCGTAATCTTCCGCCTGCGGCGCGAGGGCCAGGGCAGTGGTGAGCCCGCGCTCCAGCTCCTTCACCTGCGCCATGGTGATCTCCTTGCGGTTCCGGAATTTCCGATTGTCCTCGAAGCTGGCCCAGGGAAAGCGCCCGACGAACAGCACATCGGCACCCATGCTGGAAACCGAACGATTGAAGGAGTTGGACATCCCGTTGAGCATCGTGCCGACCAGGGTCACGGTGAGAATGCCGATGATGACGCCGAGGGTCGTCAATCCGGAACGCAGTTTGTTGGCCCGGATGGCGGTCAGGGCAATGCGGGTCGATTCGCGAATTTCGCTGAGCAGCGTCATGGCGCCGGGGCGAGGACGGGCGGCGCCGCTGTGAGGACGGGCGGCGCCGTAGCGGGGACGACAGCCAGGGGATGGGGGTTGATTTCATCCGCCGCGATCAAGCCGTCGCGGAGGCGGATGATCCGCCGGGCGTGCTGGGCGACCTCTTCCTCGTGCGTGACCACAATGATGGTGTTGCCCTGGCGGGAAAGGGCTTCGAACAGACCTAGGATTTCCACGCCGGTCTTTGAATCCAGATTGCCGGTCGGTTCATCGGCGAGCACGATGGCGGGGCGATTGATCAGGGCGCGGGCGATGGCGACCCGCTGGCGCTGGCCGCCGGAGAGCTCGTTGGGCCGATGGTGCATCCGGTCGCCCAGCCCGACCTGCTGCAGGCCGGCGCGGGCGCGTTCCCGACGTTCCGCGGGCGGGACCCCGGCATAAACCAGCGGGAGCTCCACATTCCGCCAGGCGTCACTGCGGGCGAGCAGATTGAAACTCTGGAAGACAAACCCGATTTCCCGGTTGCGAATCTCGGCCAGCGCATTGTCCGACAGGTGCGCCACGTTATGTCCATTGAGTTCGTACCGACCGTCGCTGGCGGTATCGAGGCAGCCCAGCAGGTTCATGAGGGTGCTCTTGCCGGAGCCGGACGGACCCATGATGGCGAGGTATTCTCCACGCTCGATGTTCAGCGAGACACCCCGGAGCGCGTGGACGATTTCGGTCCCCATCACGTAACGGCGGGCCAGGTTTTCGATGTGGATCAGGGACACGGCGAAAGCGGTGGGAAGGCGGGAGGTGATCCTGGCTCAGGGAGCGGAACCGCTCGTTTTCCTTTTCGACGGATCCTCCAGTTTGATCAGCTTGCCGTCCTCCAATTCACGACTGATGGCTTTGAAGGTGCCGGAAACCACCAGTTCCCCCTCGCGGAGTCCCTCGGTGATTTCGTAGTAAGTGTCGTCACTGATGCCGCGCTTCACGGGGATCACAACCGCCTTGCCATGGGCGAGACCAAAGACGATTTCCGGGGCCTTCTGGGCCTTCTTTTTCGGCATGGCGAGTTCGAGTTCGTTCTTGTCGGCAACGGCGGCGGCGTTGGGTCGGCCTGAGCCACGGGCCATTTCATTCGTCTTGGGGAGCCGTGTGGTCACGCACTGGATGGGCACGGTGATCACGTTGGTGCGATAGCGGGTCTCGATCTCAGCGGTGACGCTCATGCCCGGGAGAAAGGGTTCGTGGTCTTCGATCCGGATGCGGACCTCGAATTTCGTGGACTCGGATTGCTGCCCAGCGGCGGTCGTCTTGGCGGAGCGGGCCACCTGGGTGACGGTGCCGGCGAATTTGCGATCCTTGAACGAATCCACTTCCAGGCGCGCCTTCTGTCCGGGGGCGATCAAGACCACATCCACTTCGCCCACCTCGACGCGCGCCTCCATGGCGCTGAGTTCGGCGATGGTCATGATTTCCGTGCCCGCCATCATCCCGGTGCCCACGACCCGCTCGCCCTTTTCCGAAATCAGTTTGGAGACGGTGCCATCCATGGGTGCGAGGATGGTGGTCTTGAGCAAATCCTCCTGGGCCTTTTTGAGAAAGGCGGCGGCTTGCTCCACCTGATGGCCACTGCTGGCGACCACGGCGCGGGCGGCGTCCAGACCGGTGCGGGCGGAATCGTATTCCGATTCGCTGATCAGCTTCTTGGTGAAAAGTTCCGCCGCGCGTTTGAACTCCGCCTCCGCCTTGGCGGCATTGGCGACTGATTGATCCTTGCCGGAACGGGAGGTCTGAAAACTGGCCTCGGCCTGGCGGACGGCCGCTTCATAGAAATCCGGCCGGATCTTCACCAGGACGTCCCCCTGCCGGACCTTCTGCCCCTCCTTGACGGGAAGGTCGATGATTTCACCGGCCACTTCGGGGCTGATTTTCACCTGGGTGACCGGCTGGACCTTGCCGGTGGCGACGACCAGTTCGGTCAGGCTTCGGCGTGCGGATTTCTCGGCCGTCACGGTGACCGGCTTTTCTTTGCCAAAGGAAAAGGCGCTCTGGCAACCTTCCTGGCTGGAACAGGCGCTCAGCACCAACACGGCGGCCAGGGACACGGTCCGGGGCCAGGGTAAACGATGGGTATCAGGCATGTCGACGCTCCGGAAGACACCAAAGCATTCGACAATGTTTCAAGAATTGCGCTCTGCAAAACCAATGATGTTACGAAACAAAGGATCAAGGCCGCTCCGGGTGCGTTCGCGGGATCCCTACGGCAGGATCAGCCGGTAATAGCGTTGCGCACCGCCGTTGAGCGTCGTTTGGAGCGACGTCGTGTTCCCGCCGGCCACGACCTCGCTCAGAGTCCGCCACGGGGCGAGCAGGTTGTCGCTCTCCTGCGCCCGGTAACGGACCCCATTCACGGAGGGCCAGACCAGGGTCAGGGTGCCATCGCCGGCCACGCTCGCGGAGAGCCGGGGGAGCGCGGTCAGGGTGGCCTCATTGGCGGCGCCGGGCGTGGGATGCAGGGAGATGCTGCGCAGGAAGGATTGTCCATCGGGCAGGGAACCAATTCCCGTGTTGGCCGACGCTCCGGAGTAATACAGATAATCCACTGCGGCGCGATCGCCGAGTTGCGGCCGATTCAGCGCGATACTGCCATTCGTGCCGTTCAGGCGGAAGCTGGTGTGGAATTCCGCGGGGGTGCTGTTGCCTGGCGCGCCATCGGCGAAGATCACCAGGAATTGTCGAGGTCCCAGCACGGTGCCGCCGGGAAAGACCCACTTTGCCGGTACCGCGAATTCATCGCTGAGCGACCATCCCTCCAGCGACACCGGAAGGTCGCCGTCATTGTATAGTTCCACCCAAGGTCCCCGCAGACCTTTGGCGT
>JAYTHD010000555.1:0-3583 GCA_043732975.1 Verrucomicrobiota bacterium | reverse complement strand
CGCACCGTCAAACTCTTCGGGGCCGCGGAATTGCCATCCAAGGCCGTGCTGGAGACGCAGCCGGATTGGCCCACAGCGCTCAGCTTTGCGGGCAATGATCGACTCGCCGTCGGGCGTGCCGACGGAACCTGGGCCATGTATCAAACCAGCGACGGCAAACCGTGGTCGCCCCCGCCGCCGCCCAAGCCCGTCCTCACCCGGATCGATCCCCGCGGCGTCCAAAGCGGTGAAGAGACGACCCTGCACCTGACGGGACAACACCTCACGAATGCGACCGTCATCAGCATTTATACCGATCATCTCATATCGGTCCTGCGTCCCACGAGCATTGATGGCGAGGTCCGTTTCCCATTGGACGTTCCTGCCGAGCAGGCGCGGGGTCCCCTCGAGATTACCGTCAGCACCCCCGCGGGAGAATCCGGCCGACTTAAAGTCTGGGTCGATGATCTGCCGCAAACGACGAACACGAACCTCACGCTGCCGACCTCCGTCTGGGGTGTCCTGGCACGCCGTGGCCAATCGTCGACGTACGCCTTCGCCGCCGCCGCTGGACAAACCCTCGTCCTGGATCTGCAGGGCAAGAGCCTGGGCAGTCCGGGCGATTTCACCCTGGCTTTGCTGGATGATACCGGCAAGACCCTGGCGCAGAATGATACCTATAACGGTCAATCGGATCCGCTGCTGGTTCATACCTTCACCCAATCGGGGCAATATAAAGTCATTGTCGGGGAGGCGGCCTATGGCGGTTCACCTGACCATTTCTTCCGATTGTCCGTGGGGGCACTGCCGCTGGTGACGGGCGTGTTTCCACCCACGGTGGAACAGGGAACGACCCATACTCTTCACGCCACCGGCTATAATCTGCCGGACGGTGGGAAGCTCGAAGTGATGGCCGGTTCCGACAAATCCGTGCCGCTCCCCTGGCCTGATTCGTGGCGCAGTCGTCGAACCTGGACGTTGGAGGCCGCCGACCTGCCCGTGGTGCTCGAAGTGGAGCCCAACGGGTCGACCAACACGGCCATGCCGATAAAATTACCGGTCGTGGTGAATGGCCGATTGGATTCGCCCGGGGATCTGGATTTCTTCCGCTTTTCGGCGGAAGCCGGTCGGACCTACGTGATCGAAACCTCGGCCGCCCGACGGGGATCGACCGCCGATACGCGGATCGAGGTGCTGTGGCTGGATGGCCGCCCGGTGGAGCGGGTGCGCCTGCAAGCAGTGCGCAATTCCGCAGTGACGTTTCGTCCTGGGGATTCCAACGAGAGCGGACTGCGCTTCGACAATTGGGAAGAGATGGAGCTGAACGACCTGTTGTATTGCGGTGGTGAAGTCATGAAGATCTTCCGCGCCCCGCAGGGACCGGATTCGCCGACGATGTTCTATGCGTCGAATGGCCGGCGGCGGACGTGGTTTGATACCACTGCCACGGCGCACTATCTGGACGAACCCGTCTATGTCGTCACCCCGCTGGCGGCCGGCGCTCCGGCACTGGCAAATGGCTTGCCGGTGTTCACGGTTTATCAGGCCAACGACGACGCCAGTCTCCGGGATGCGGGACGTGACTCGCGGCTGACCTTCACCGCCCCGGCCACCGGAGATTTTCTGGTGCGCGTCGAGGACACCCAACGCGACGGCCAACCCACCGCCACCTACGCCCTGACGTTGCGCCCGGCGGAACCGGATATTTCCGTCCGTCTTTCCGGCGCGCCGGAATCCGTGGCCCGGGGCAGCGGCCAGGCCTTCTCTCTGAACGTCGAGCGACGCGATGGTTATGAAGAGGCGGTCGACGTGGAATTCCTGCACCTGCCGCCCGGCTGGACGGTCAGTGGGCCGGCGCGGATTGAAGCCGGTCACGGCACCGCGGAATTGACGCTCAATGCGGCCGCGGACGCGGCGCAACCCGAGGCAGCTGCCTGGGACGCCGTCCGGGTGATCGCCAGCAGTCGTCGCGAGGCCCGCGCCACGATGATGGCGGTGAACACTCTGGGTCACCCCAAACTCGCCGCTGCCACGCCGAAAATTTTTGTCTCGCTGGCGCCCACCGGGGACTCCCCGGAAGGTGTCATCCTCATCAAGCCCGGCGGCACCGCGCGTGCCAAACTGTCGATTCAACGTCAGGGCCAGCAGGGCGTCGTCACCTTCAGCGTCGAGAATCTTCCCCACGGGGTCATCGTCGAGAATCTTGGACTGAACGGGATCACCTTTCTGCCTGAGGAAAGCGAACGGGAAATCTCGCTCGCCGCGGCCCGCTGGGTGTCCGATCTGGATCGCACCTTCTTCGCCGTGGAAAACCAGGCGGGCCGTCAGACGTCGCGCCCCCTGACCCTCAAGGTGCGCCGTTCCCCCACCCAGGCTGCCAAATAGCGGTCGACGTCCCAAGGTGGCGGCTGTAGCGCTGCGACTGCCGTGTCCGCGCAGAGCGGGCGGGGGCTTGTGGCTCGTCAGTCAGGTTCGTTGCGCCGCTCTACGCGGCGCTACTGGTCGCAGCGCTACCAGTTCCACCACACCTCTTTTGTCGCGCAATGATCTGCGTCCATCCGCGTTCATCCGCGGTTCCTCAGCTCGGGTTTCCAGCTTCAGGGCTTGGCCGTGAACACCGGGTGATCGTGGCGTCCACCCGATTCCAGGAAGGCGAGCAGGTCGAGAATATCCTCCTTGCCGAGAGTGTCGGACAGACCATTGGGCATGGGTGATTGCTTCGAGAAGCTGTGGCTCTTGATCTCGGACTTCTTCACCTCCACCCGCTTGTCGGGTTCCAATTGATTCGGAACCAGCGTCAGCGTGTCCGCGGTTTCGTCCACCAACCGGCCGATGACGTCGTCGCCATTCTTCAGCTCCACGAGCGTGTTCTGGAATTGTTCCGAGACCACTTTGCTCGGATCCAAAATGCTCTCCAGCATGTCGACCTGTTTGAACCGGGTGCCGACGGCGGTCAGGTCCGGCCCCACACCACCGCCACTCGCGCCGTAGCGGTGACAGGACAGGCATTGGCCATCGACAAACGCCTGTTGTCCCCTGGCAAAGCTGCGCCCCCCCGCCGGCCTGGCGAGATCCGCGGCGAAATCCGCCATGGTCCAGGATTTGACGAAGTTCCGCTGTTTCGCTGCCGGAAACACAACCTCGCCGCTCGCCGCCTTTTTCGGGGCCGGTCCCGCCTCGGTCGTCGCCAGCAGGGAGGCAAACTCCACCTTCTCCTCCGCGCTCAGGTTCGCCACGGCTTCCTTCAGGAAGTTCTTCAGGAAGTTGTTGAAGCTCGCTCCATCGCCGTAGGGACGGCCCGCCAGTTCAAACCATTTGATCGTATCTCCGTGATGGGTATAGCCACTCCGGTCCGCGGTCCAATAGGCGAAATACTCGCGCCGCTGAGCCGGGGTCCAATGCTTCGCCGTTCGCAGGTGGAAGAGGTAATGCATGATCTCTTCCTGATTCTTCGATTTCGCCATGATCGCCAGAGTCTTTCCGACCACATCCGGCGCCCCCAGCGCGATGAGCACCTGGGCGATTTCCCGATTCACCAGCGGACTCGTATTCGGATAACTCTTGCTGAGACGTTCCACGGCGAATTCCACCAACTCGGGCGCGG